>JAESUD010000206.1 GCA_016763335.1 Emcibacteraceae bacterium
AGTATTGATTGGTGGCTTGAATATTGCCGGAGCAATGAATAGCGATGAACTTTCAGAAGAAATAGCGAAAACGGTTATTGGCGCTGCTATTCAGATTGCCGGTTCGGTAAAAAGCGAATAGAGATATTATTAATTAATGTCTTAGTCGGTAATGTTTAAAAGTTCAACGACCTGTTCATGCAGGCGTTTGTCACCGCAAGCGAGGATTTGCCCGCCGTCATTTGCATTTAAATCATTAACCGCGCCGCCCTGCCAGTTGGTAACGATGCCGCCTGCGCCTTCTATGATAGGGATCATTGCCTGAATATCATATGGTTCAAGGCCGCTTTCTATAACGACATCGATGAAACCAGCGGCAATCATGGCATACGCGTAGCAGTCATAGCCGTTTCGCATTAATTTTGCCCGTGAGGCAACACGGAAAAAGGCGTCCTGTTCTATGGGGCCTCTAAACAGTTGCAGGGGGTCTGTGGTTGATATGGTTGCATTAAACAGATCATCGCAGGGACGACATGATATTTTACGACCATTGAACATGGTGGTGTTTTCGGTGCCAATATAACGTTCTTTTAAATATGGCTGATCAAGCATACCGACAATTGTTTTATTGCCGTCATGTAGCGACACGAGGGTGCCCCAGGTCGGTATGCCGGTAATATAGGCACGAGTACCGTCAATAGGATCAATGACCCAGGTGTAATCGCTTCCTTTTTGTTCGGTTGCTTGTTCTTCACCCTGAATATTATGGTCTGGAAAGCGTGTGCGGATTAGTTCACGTATGGCTTTTTCGGTATTTTGGTCGGCGATTGTTACTGGATCGAAATCAGTGCCGAGCTTTGGACCTTTGCTTTGAACTTCAATTGGTTTTTTGAAATATTTTAAGCTGACATTTGCCGCCGCACTGGCAACTTCATGTAAAAAGTCAGTATATATTTTTAAATCGTCGTCGGCAGCCATATTCAAATCCTTGAAAGATAATCAACTGTTTCAAGGATTTTTAGAAAATTGTCAAGCGGTGATAACTGATTTAGCCATTACCGATACGCGGAGAGCCGGCGCGACTGGAACCAAAACTTTTATCAAGGACATTTGTGCTGTCTTCGGCGAGCTGAATAGCGTCGGCAAGTAATCCCAATATTTCAAGATTATTATTTAGCACATGTTGTGCTTCCGGCTTTACGTCTTCCATGATTTTTGTTGCACGATATATAATATCGTTACGCACTTTACGTAGAACTTCTTCGAGCTTATGACCTTCTGGGTTTTGGTCTGATGATAGAAAATGTGTCATTTTTTCCCCTTATTTTAGTGGTTAACTTTGGGCTAACTATAAAGAGGGTGTATTAATGATCGGTAAAGGAAATATAAGTTATTGGCGGGGCATCCATTTTTAGCCCCGGGTTTATTACTGTAAATTTATTATAATGCTGCTACGTATGAAGCAATTGTAGCGAGTTTTTGTGCTTCAACGCTTGTTTGATATTGGCTGCCATTGGCTATCACCGATAAAACAAGAAGGCTGACAATTGCAAAGCCAGAAACAATTTTACGGCTGTTGATGGCATGGTCTTGTGAATTGGCAGTTACATTCTTACTAACAAGGCCCATGAAGCCATTTTGGTTGATTGAATTATTGTATAAGTTAAACATTTTTAAGTCCTTTAATTGTGTGTTGCTGATTAGGTGTGGTAGTTATATAGAACACTAAAGCGTTATCAGTCAACAATATTCATAATATTTATTTGAAATATTTTTTTTATTATTAAATATCAATATGTTATATGTAAATATTTATAAATATAGTTAGTATTATGGTGTGATGAGAAAGACAGGAGTTCACAAAATAGGTGTATTATTTCACTAAAAAGGAATCACTTCTAAGGGCAGTAATCATATATTTCAGGATAAAACTCTACTTTTGGAAAGTTCAATAGTGGCTGTTGTCCCGATATCGACGGTGCTTTTTAAACTAAACCTTCCGCCGTGCAGTTCAGTTAGCTTCTGAACGATTGAAAGCCCTAGACCGGTGCCTTCTTCGTTGATGTCAAAAGAATGTTCAATTTGCTCAAATGGATTTATGACTTGTTCAATTTTGTCTTCCGGGATGCCGATACCGTTATCGGTGATGTTAATGGTAATGCCACCATTTTCAAGCTTGAGAAGCTCACAAGAGATCAAGCCGTCAGGATTAGTATATTTTACAGCATTGGAGAGCAGATTGATTATTATGCGTTTTATGGCGTTGATATCGCCAAATATCTGTAATGTATTTTCTTTATATTCCAGTTTTATGTTTTTATTGTCAGCATTAACGGTCAGCATTTTTAGAGCATCAATTATACACTCATTAAGATCGAAAGCTTTTTCTTGTAGATGAAATTTACCGGCTTCAATTTTTGAAAGATCAAGTATATCGTCAATTACTGTTACGAGGTGACGACCGCTATTCATTATATCTTCAAGATATTCTTTATATATGCTCGGCTGGATTTGACCGTGAATTTCGGAAGTAATAAAATCAGAAAAGCCGATGATTGCATTAAGTGGGGTTCTAATCTCATGGCTCATGTTGGCTAGAAAAGCAGATTTAGCTGTATTTGCCTGCTCGGCCTCAATTCGTGCTTTTTTTAATTCATGTTCAATTTTAATGCGGCTTGCCACTTCACGGCGTAATCTTGTATTCCACATTAAAATAATCAAAATGATGCTGCTAAGCACGCTGGCAATGATAATGACTAGGCCGTAATCTTGTTTGGGTTCAGTTTTTAATGACATCCACTTTTGATTAATGGCAGTTCTTTCAGCTATCGAGATGGCATTAAGGGCTTTGTTAATGGCACTTGCGAGCAGGGTAAGGTCAGGTCTGATGCCGATTGTTTCAATTATACGGTAGGGGGATTCTCCCGCCGCAACAATTCCTTCGATTTTTTCTTCATTAAGAATAGGGGATACAACCAATATACTGCCAGCATATGCATCGGCATCTCCCCGTTCAAGAGTGAGAAGGGCTTCTTTGACTGAATTTACTTTAATGATATTAATTTCGGGATAATCCTGTTCAATAAGTTCGGTCACAGCAAATTCATGGACCAATACCATCGTCTTACCGACCAGGTCTTCCATTGTTGTATAGGTGACCTTTTCACTTTTAGTGAAAATCATATTCGTAAGCGATAAATAGCTGTCACTAAAAATCAGGTGTTTACTACGTTCAGGTGTTGGAGTTGCTGCAGAAATAATATCAGATTGACCTGATTTAATCATTTCGAAGCCTTGAGCCCAGCTGTTATTTTTTGCCCACTCGAACCGTATGTTGAGCATTTCGGAAATTTTATTAAGATATGAGCCTGTAATACCGCTTATGCGACCATCTGCATCTATAAATTCCAATGGTTGTAAATCCGAGACCGCTGATACACGGATGGTATTGTTTCTTTCTAACCATACTATTTCTTCGTCTGTAAGGGCTAGATTTCTATCGTCAAGTGATTTTGCCTGCCATTTACTTATGATCTTGTTATATTCTTCGTCTGTAATGGACGCCATACCCTTGTTAAGGATATTGATAAGTTGTTCCATGCCTTTGACGGTTGCCATGTGCAAACGATTTGAGGGGGCTGATGATGTTAAAGCAACTTCACCAACCAGTTCGAGATCAGCCATGAAATTTTTATTAATTGTATAATTAACAACGGGGATACGACCTACATAAAAATCAATATTTTCGCTTGATAGAGCGATCAAAGCTTCCATGAGGTTTGAATATTCAATGAAATTAGCATTTGGGTAGGCATGTTTATAAGCTGCTAGGGTGCCGGAAGCTCTAATGACACCGATAATACTACCAGACTGGTTAGTTGGAGGTTGAAATACCTGGTCATTTTTTTTAGCAAAATAGCCCATCGAAACATCAAGGTAAGGGTAAGTGAATAAAAATTTCTTATCGCGCTCATCCGTTTGAATTAAACTATGGATAATGTCAATTTTGTTTTCTACAATTAGTTTATTGAGCTCATCCCATTTATAACCATTGATATATTCTGGTCTCAAACCGACTTTTTGTAGAACGAGATTAATATAATCTATCGAAAAGCCTGTTGCTTGACCGCCTTTAACAAAATCAATTGGTGCCCAGCTCATTTGATTTGATACGCGCACAATAGGATGTTGCGATACCCATAATTGCTCATCTACGGTTAAAATAAGCGCATTTGAATTATCATCTTGGGCGAATGATGTGGTGGGTGCAAATAAATATAAAGATGTCATCAGAACAAACATAATTATAAATTTTATTTGTTCTGATATTATTGTTTTAAATTTACTACAAACTAACCACATATTTATTCCAGAAAGTAACGAGGTAACCAACTTCGTCAATTTTAAGGACTAAAGATTAAATCAGTCTTAATCACGAACAGAAAAGTTATTGTTGCGCTGCTCTTGCTGCTTTTTTTCTTTCGTGCGGAATTAAGAAACGTTTGCGTAGGCGGATACTACTCGGTGTTATTTCAACCAGCTCGTCATCCTGGATATAGGCGATGGCCTGTTCCAATGAGAGTTTGCGTGGCGGCGTAAGTCTGATAGCATCATCTTTACCAGAGGCCCGAATGTTGGTTAGTTGCTTGCCTTTCAAGACATTAACATCAAGATCGTTATTTCTAGAATGTTCGCCGATAATCATCCCTTCATAGACTTCTTCCTGTGGGTTGATCATAATCACACCACGGTCTTCTAGTCCCCAAAGAGCGTAAGCGACGGCTTTACCCACTCCCATGCTGATCAATACACCAACACGGCGCCCTGTAATAGGGCCTTTATAGGGGCGATAGCTGTGGTAAGTGCGGTTCATAACGCCTGTGCCGCGGGTATCTGTGAGAAATTCACCGTGATAACCGATTAGACCGCGAGAAGGAGCAAGGAAAGTAATGCGGGTCTTGGCACCTGATGCGCGCATGTCGGTCATTTCGGCTTTGCGTTCGGCCATTTTCTCAACAACAACACCTGAATATTCTTCGTCCACATCAATGACGACTTCTTCAAATGGTTCTGTGCGAGCACCATTCTCGTCTTCTTGATAAATCACTCTCGGGCGTGATATTGAAAGCTCGAAACCTTCACGGCGCATGGTTTCAATTAAAACGCCGAGTTGAAGCTCGCCGCGGCCAGCCACATCAAAGCTGTCCTTGCCTTCACTTTCCGTAATCTCAATAGCCACGTTACCCTCAGCTTCGCGTTCAAGGCGGTCACGGATCATACGCGACGTTACTTTTGTTCCTTCGCGTCCAGCAATCGGGCTGTCATTAACGGAAAAGCGCATGGACAGTGTCGGTGGGTCAATGGGTTGTGCTTGAAGTGCTTCTGTTACTTCTGAAGCACAGATTGTATCGGCAACAGTACCAATTATAAGTCCTGCAATGGCAATAATATCACCGGCAAGGGCTTCATCAACGGGAATTCTGTTCAGTCCTTCAAAGGACATTAATTTTGTTGCCCGACCTGTTTCAACGACTTTACCGTCTTGATTTAAAACTTGAATAGGGTCGTTAACTTTAATTTTCCCTGATTGGATGCGGCCAGTAAGCACACGGCCCATGAAATTGTCGCGGTCAAGAAGAGTGGCGAGCATTGAAAAGGGTTCGCTAATGACTTCTTTTGTACGCATGACAGGCTTTTTAAAATATTTGATAATCGTTTCAAAAAGTGGATCAAGGTTATCTCGGGAATCATCTAGGTCGTGCGAGGCCCAACCATCACGGCCAGAAGCATAAAGCATTGGAAAGTCAAGCTGCTCATCATTGGCTTCAAGACTAACGAAAAGGTCAAAAACTTCGTCATGTACTTCTTCAGGACGGCGGTCTGCTTTATCAATTTTATTAATCACGACAATGGGCCTAAGACCAAGAGCAAGAGCTTTACCGGTAACAAATTTTGTTTGTGGCATTGGTCCTTCGGCACTATCAACAAGCAAAATAACGCCATCAACCATGCTAAGAATTCGTTCCACTTCACCACCAAAGTCAGCATGTCCTGGTGTGTCGACAATATTAATACGGTGATCGCCCCATTCAACGGCTGTACATTTTGCAAAAATCGTTATGCCACGTTCTTTTTCAAGTTCGTTGCTGTCCATTGCACAATCTTCAACTTTTTCATTGTCGCGGAACATTCCACTTTGTTGGAACATGGCGTCAACGAGGGTGGTTTTCCCGTGGTCAACGTGGGCAATAATAGCAATATTACGTAAGGTCATGATATGGTCACTAATCTGTTAAGCCTGATTAAAAGTCGGCGCAGTATAGCCATTCTTAATGACATGTCTATTTAAAGATGAAATTAGTTTTTATGTGTATTTTTTAGCTCTGCACCGACCATTACAGTGAGTATTCTAATGAGGTCGATATCTTCATCTTGCCAAGCTCTTTTTTTCGAGGTGGTTTCGCAACAAATAAGACCGACTATGCGGCCATCTTCATATATCAAATAATCAAGAAGAGAGAGAATCCCGTGGACTTTAAAATAACCGTCCACAAGCTCTTTTGTCGCCGGGTGATTGTATATATCATCGATTTTTAGAGAAATACCTTCAATTACAGAATTAAAATAATTAGGAAATTTTTCTTTTGTAATTATTGTGCCAACAAGGTCGTGCGTATTGTTTTTGCCAATGCAGTAATTACAAGTGAGACTAGTTTGGCTGTGCTCGAACTGCCAGATACTAACCAAGTCAACATCAAGGCCTTCGAGTGCGTCAAGAGACAATGCTTCAAATAGGTCGCTTTCAGAAGCAGAACCTGATTTTTCAAGTATTAATTTTTTAAGGTTTTGCATATGCTTTAACGTTAATTATTATATAATAATATTAGTAAGTACTAACATGGCAAAGATTATGATATTTGTCTTCAAATGTCTATAGATAATAAGTTTTTTTAAGTATTGAAAATATTTTTAAGAAAAAAACCAGGCAAATCCGATGGGAACGGCAGGCAAAAGTAGCCTGATTACGGGGGTAGCATAGGCAACGGGTAAAAGATTGATGATGTTTTCCATATAAAAAATTGTAATGAGTATTAGCAAGGAAAATGCGAGCCCCGGATCAACGTTATACATTTGCATGGCAACACTGAGAATAATCAAATATCCCGGGTAAAGTGCTGATGCCCCGAACGGAAATTTTGGGCTCGGGAAATTTAGGATAAGGTATGCACCAAGGGCAGAGATCAGGATCATCATAAGGTTTTCACTGAGCGGAATGTCAGATCCTTTGGAAACCACATATAAACCAACGGCTGTCCAAAAAAGTACAACGGGTGCCTGAAGGTCATTATATTGACTATCTTCGAGTTTAAGAAACAGAATTATGGCGAATATAGTGATAAAGGCTAGAGCAAAAATATCAGCCCTGATCACGGGAAACTCGCCATTATTAGCGTATATCCAAAACACGACAAGGATCATTAAAGCGATATGAATTTGTGGTGATAAGAAATTTATCTTTGGGTAACGGTCCTGAATAAACCCAAAGCATAATGATAAAAGGCAGATATAAAATAGTTGATCCGTATTGGTTCTGATTGGCAAGCCCGGCAGGCCGTAAAAAATAAGTAAAGTGATTATGAATGCAATAATCAATGATGAATTGGCCAATGTATGACCAAGACCATCACCCGCAAAATAGCGAAATAAACCGTGGCCGATTATGGTGATGAGGAACGGTAATACCATAAGCATGATAATCGGATTATTAAAATCAAGCACTTATACTTTTCCTTTTGATTGAATGTTGTTTGTAAAATTATAGGAATAAGACTCGATGGACAACAGGCAATTTGATCATTTTTCATTTTTGGGCATTTAAAAAATGTCTAATACAGTAAAAAGAAGCGTTTTTTTTTAGTAAAATAACGATTGTGATATTTTTGTGCATTATCGTGTGCTTTTAACTCAAGACATTGATAATATTGAGTTTTATTGACCTAAGGGTGAGTTGCATAAAAGTCACAGTGTGACATTAATGTTTTAGCTAAGTTATTGAAAAATAAAAGAAAAATTAGGGTTGCAATTCAATTTTGAAACATTCAATATGGTTTTAACAAAGCTCTTGGTGTAGGAGTTTTGTTATCGCTCTAAAGAGCATTTCCTCCCTAGACTTGGGCCATCCTGAATTTCAGGATGGCTTTTTTTTATTAAATCAGACTATTTATATCTTTAGCTAAATGATCTGTTAACGAACTGATGATTGTTTTAAGCGGTTCAAAATATTGGTTGGGTTTGCGTAGGACCTCATCCATATAGAGTGATTTTTTTATTTCTATTTGAATGGCGTGGCGGTTTTTTGCAGGGTCGCTATAATTTTGGGTATTATATCCGCCGGCAAATGGGGCGTTCTGTGAAACGCTTAAATCATATTTTCTGAAATGCCTGATTATATAGTTTGTAATAGCGGCGTTACAGCTAGTTCCATGAAGATTGCCGAGAATAATATCAGCCTGTTTATGTTTAACGTCTGGATGTCCGAGAAATTCATAAGAGGGCATAGAGTGGCAATCAACGAGTAACGAATAGCCATAAGTGTCAAATTCTTCATTGAGCAACTGATCTAACATATTATGGACAGGGAAATAAAATTCGTCGATCCTTTTTTGTGCTTCACTGAAAAGTATTTTTTGCTTGTAAATATCTTTACGGGTGTGGGCATATCTGGCAATTGATCCATAACCCATTTTGACTTTTGAGCTATCAGAATTAAGGGGAATAGTGATGTCACCGCTAAACATATTTGGATCAAGTTCATATGGTTCGCGGTTTGTGTCCATAAAACTGCGGCAATAATTGTTACTTAATAATATGGAGCCGTTATTGGCTGCTTCAGAATAGAGTTCATCAATGAAGCTATCGCCTGAGCAAAGCAATGTATGTTTATCAATCAAAGTAGAAGAAAAAAAATCACGCGGAAAATTTTCGCCGCTATGAGGGCTGTTATAAATGATATTATTTGTTTTGTGCGGCGTTTTTTTTATGGAAAATAATTTCATATAATTTATAATATGTATAGCGTTTAAGTAAAAACATTCGTTTCACGTTATAGGCTAGGTTATAGGAACGGGTAATAAAAAAATAGATAAATTATTTTTTATGTTTAAACTTTACGAATAATTAAACCTAATTGTCTACAAACATGCGATAATTTAAAATATTTGAAGGGTGGCAGCGGTTGCAACGGATTTTACTGGCAGAAGATGATGACACGATGCGTAATTTTTTATCGCGTTCTTTAACTAAGGCTGGCTATGAAGTGGTTACTGTTTCTCATGGGATTGAGGCAATGCCGCATCTTTCATCAGGTCGGTTTGATTTGTTGCTTACGGATATTGTTATGCCAGGTATGGACGGTATTGAACTGGCGAGACGGGCAACAAAAATGTATGATGACCTGCCGGTGATGTTTATTACTGGTTTTGCTGCGGTTGCCATGGACCGAAGTGCCGAACGCCCAAAAAATTCAAAACTTTTGCAAAAACCATTCCATCTACGCGATCTGGTTAATGAAGTTGAGCGCATTTTAGCGGCATAATAAAAAATTCACAATAAATTGATTGTAGCGAAGGGGTGAATTCCTCTATCTTGTCTTGATTAAAATTTAATTTTTAAGAGAGATAAATATCAATGGATATGAATATTACTTCATCAGTGCAGGATCGTTACGCTGAAGGCGCTAATGAAAGACAGGTCGAGTTATGTTGTCCGGTTAATTATAATGCAGAATATTTAAAAATAATCCCTGCTGAAGTGATCGAACGAGATTATGGGTGCGGTGATCCGTCACAATATGTGCGTAGCGGTGATGTGGTGCTCGACCTTGGGTCGGGCGGCGGTAAAATTTGTTTCATTGCCTCACAAGTCGTGGGTGCAGAGGGCCGGGTAATCGGGGTAGATATGACCGACGATATGCTTGACCTTGCACGGCGGAACGCGCCGATTGTTGCCGAAAAAGTCGGCTATTCAAATATTGAGTTTAAAAAAGGTAATATTCAGGACCTTAAAACCGATATGGGGTTGGTTGATGAGTATCTAAAAGATAACCCGGTAACAGACAGCGTCAGTTACGGTGCGCTAAAAAGCAAAATACAAGAGATCGGTGAAACAAGCCCGATGATAGCGGATAATAGCGTTGATATTATCGTCAGCAATTGTGTGCTTAACCTGGTATCAGACGAAGAAAAGAAACAGTTATTTGAAGAAATGTTCAGGGTATTAAAAGTCGGCGGCAGAATTGCCATTTCCGATATTGTATCAGACGAAGCATCGCCGGAACATCTTAAGAAAGATGAAAAACTTTGGAGCGGATGTATTTCAGGGGCATTTCAGGAACATGAATTTGGAGAGTTGCTTGAAGATGTCGGTTTTTATGGTGTCAGTATTGATAAATTTGATGATGATCCATGGCAGGTTGTTGAAGGCATTGAATATCGGTCCATGACCATACTCGCTTGGAAAGGTGACGAGGGTGCGGCATATGATAAAAATCAGGCCGTAATGTATAAAGGGCCGTGGAAACAGGTCATCGACGAAGCTGGAAATATTTATCCGCGTGGAAAGCGGATGGCGGTCAGTGATAAGACATTTAAAACCATGCAGATGGAGCCATATGAAAACCATATGATCACTATAGAACCCCATGTGGTAGTAGAGGGTAATATTCCGTTTGCCGGTGCTTGTTGCGGTGGCCTGTCTGAACGGACAGCGAAGCAAAGCAAACAGGGGTCCGAACGTCTTACCACAGACCCAAGTCAAAGCAGTAGCTGCTGTTAATACCGTAAATTAGAAAGAATAAATATGTCCGAAGCCACGGCACCAACAAGTGCACCAAAAACAAAATATTTGGCCGATTATAAAAAACCGGATTTCATCATTGAAACTGTCGATTTAAACTTCGACTTACATGATGATGTGACGCATGTGACATCACGTATGTACCTTAAACGTCAGGGCGAAGCGGGCGCGCCGCTTGTACTTGACGGTACGGAAATCACCCTTGTTTCGGTAACTATTGATGGTAACCCAGTTCAATATATTCAGAGTGAAGAAACGCTGAGCATTGAAAATGTTCCGGATGAATTTGAATTATTGATCGTTAACGATATTGATCCGGCGTCCAACACGGCGCTTGAAGGGCTTTATATGTCCAATGGCATGTTCTGCACCCAATGTGAGGCACAAGGGTTTCGCCGTATTACATATTTTCTTGATCGTCCGGATGTAATGGCCACCTATAAAGTACGCATTGAAGCGGATAAAGTTAAATACCCGGTATTGTTATCAAATGGAAATCAGATGAAAAGTGGTGAGGCGGAGGGTGCCAGGCATTTTGTCACATGGCATGATCCGTTTCCAAAACCTTGTTATCTTTTTGCGCTCGTTGGTGGGCAGCTTGATTATCTTGAAGATCACTTTACGACGAAAAGCGGCAACGAGGTTACCTTGCGGATTTTTGTTGGGCCGGCCGACCTTGAAAAATGCCCGCATGCCATGGCATCCCTTAAGTCGTCCATGAAATGGGACGAGGATGTTTACGGGCTTGAATATGATCTCAATATTTTTAATATTGTCGCGGTTAGCCATTTTAACATGGGGGCCATGGAAAATAAGAGCCTTAATATTTTTAATGCAAAATGCGTGCTTGCTAAGGCGGAAACAGCAACGGATATGGATTTTTCATATGTGGAAGCGGTGGTCGCCCATGAATATTTTCATAACTGGACCGGCAACCGGGTCACTTGCCGTGACTGGTTTCAACTTAGTTTGAAAGAAGGGCTAACAGTTTTTCGTGATCATGAGTTTTCCGCAGATATGGGAAGCCGTGCTGTTACGCGAATTGATGAAGTGCGGGTGTTACGCCAACATCAATTTGCTGAAGATAGTGGCCCAATGGCTCATCCAATCCGGCCAGAATCTTATATGGAAATAAATAACTTTTATACGGTTACTGTCTATGAAAAAGGTTCAGAAGTGATCCGGATGATCCATTCATTACTTGGTGCAAAAAAATACCGTAAAGGCATTGACCTTTATTTTGAACGCCATGACGGACAGGCGGTTACATGTGAAGACTTTGTTTGTGCCATGGAGGACGGCTCCGGCGTTGATTTAAACCAGTTTAGATTATGGTATAGTCAAGCAGGAACGCCGACCATATCAGCCAAAGGCAATTATGATGATGCAGCAAACAAATACAGTTTAACATTCAGTCAATCCATTCCGGCAACACCGGGGCAATCAGATAAAAAAGCAATGCATATTCCTATTGCTGTCGGGTTGTTGGGAAGTGAAGGTCAGGAATTACTCTCTGAAGGCACGGTAATGCTTGATTTAAAACAAGCAGAGCAAACGTTTACTTTTGATAATATTAATCAAAAACCTGTGCCGTCTATTTTACGAGATTTTTCTGCACCAGTGAAATTAACCTCTGAGCTAAGTCGAAGTGATCAAATTTTTCTTATCGGTCATGATACGGATAGTTTTAATAAATGGGAAGCTGCACAGGCCATATCAACTGAAATAATTTTGTCATTGGTTGATGATTTGAAAAAGGGTCAAAAATTAAAACTTGATGACAATTTTGTTGTTGCAATAAGACAAGTTTTAAATGACGATAAATTGGATAATGCCTTTAAAGGGGAAATGCTTACCCTTCCGGCTGAAGGGCTACTTGGGCAGCGGCAAACGCCGGTAGATGTTGATAATATCCATACGGCGCGTGATTTTGTTCGTAAAGAAATGGCAATAGCTTTAAAGGATGATTTTATCAGGCATTATAATAAGTGCCAAAGTAATGAACCGTACCAATATACCACAGAAGCGGTTGGACTACGACGTTTGAAAAATGTGGCACTTGGTTATTTAATGGAAATTGCTGATGATGAAATTACGGCGCTTTGTTTAAGTCAATTTAACAACGCCCGTAATATGACCGATGAAATTGCCGCCTTTAGCTTGCTTGTCAGTAGTGATGCAAATGAACGGGAACAAGTAATTAATCGATTTTATGATAAATGGTGCAATGATCAATTGGTGCTTGATAAATGGTTCAGCGTTCAAGCCATGTCGAGTAGAGATGATGTTATTGATGTTGTTGAAGCACTTCGCCATCACGCCGATTTTGATCTTAAAACACCAAACCGTGTGCGTTCATTGGTCAGTGCTTTTTGTTCATCGAACCAAGTCGCGTTTCATGATAAATCGGGCAGGGGTTATGAGTTCCTTGGCAGCATGATAAAAGAACTAGACCCGATGAACCCGCAAATTGCTTCGGGTCTTGCCAAAATGTTGACCAGGTGGAAAGCGTTCGATGAAGACCGTCAAAAACTAATGGTAGCAACGTTGGAAGATATTTCAAAGCAGGCAGGACTTTCAAAGCATGTTTATGAAATCGTTTCTAAAAGTTTGGGATAAAATATTGGTCGTTTGAGGGCTTAAGGTGCGTTTAATTTAGGAGAGACTAGATTTATTTGTTATTGCTTATATAATGGGGCCGTAAATACGGGGTAGTGTGAGTTGAAAATAACAGATAATATCCATTTAAATGGAAACAGGAAGGTTTGGGCTTCATTAATTCTGGCAATATTTATGCTGGCCGGAATTGAAGCTGCTTTGCAGGCACGCGTTTATTTAAATGGTGGTGCAGTTGCCGATGAATTGGTCGACGATGGCAGTATTTATTTCTACAATGAAGAATTTCAACTTAAATTAATTCAACCCAATATTATTTCCGATGAAGGTTATAGAACCGTTCAGTCAAATTCTTATGGATTACGCAGTCCTGAGATTGCGCTGGAAAAAGAAGAAGATGAAGTTCGCATCGCTATTTTGGGAGCATCGTCGGTTATGGGGATGCTTAACCCTGTCAATGAGGAAACGATAACTTACCGGCTCGAAGAACATCTTCAAGCACAATTTCCTAACAAAAAAGTAAATGTTATCAATGGCGGGATAGCCGGGTATGAATTTGCTGATCAAAAACAATTATTTGATAAAGTGCTCGCACCGTTCGAATTAGATCTTTTGGTGCTTTATACTGGATTTAATGATGTGACACCATATTGCCTTGATGGCGGGGTGGCAGCGGAAAGTAACGGACTTGTGAATTATGAGTTGCCTGACTGGGTGATATCCATTGAAATTTTGATTAAAAATTCGGCAATTTTGCGTGAACTTAGGCCTGAAGTTGAGAAAACAACCGATCCAAGTAGCTTAAATGTCATTCCTTTTCGTGAAAGATATGATGATCTTGTAGGGGCGATATCAAATGCGAATGTCCCAATTTTGGTTGCAACAAATCCCCGTTCTTACAGTAGAAATATGCCTTATCAGCAGCAGCATGACCTTTCCGAACTTTCAAGATCAAAAGACACATGTTTCAGTATTATGGGACTTCACGATGTTTATGACAGACATAATGATATCATTGCTGAGATGAGTAAGGAATATGGTGCATCGGTAATACGTCTTGACCAGCTCGTACCTAATGGGGAAGACTTTTACGGCGATTCCATCCATTTCAATGCGAGGGGTTCGGAATATGTTGCCCAATTATTGTTAAAGAAAATTACAGAAAGTAATTTGATTGGCGATGGAGGCCTGAATTGAACTTTCAATCTTTTCAGTTTTTAGTTTTTTTTCTTGTTGTTTTATTTACCGCTAGAGTGATATTAAAAAAATTCCCCGCTTCCAAGAAGCTATTTCTTTTGGCGGCTAGTTATTTCTTTTACATGTGCTGGGATTGGCGTTTCGCGGGGTTAATTCTCGTGATTACGGTCATTAATTTTATTGTTGGCCACAAAATTCAAAATGCTGAAAATAGTGTTACTAAAAAACGCTGGCTTGGGCTATCTGTGGGCATCAGTATTGGTATTCTTGGCTATTTCAAATATGTTGATTTCTTTATTGATAGTATGAATGTAGCTTTGACGAGTATCGGTTTTGGTGGTGAATTGCCGTTGCTTAATGTGCTTTTGCCTATCGGTATATCTTTCTATACGTTTCAAAGCATAAGTTACACACTTGATATTTATCGCGGCAGATCTGATGCCGTTGAAAGCTTTAGCGATTTTGCGTTATTTGTGGCGTTTTTCCCGCAATTGGTTGCGGGGCCGATTGTTCGGGCGTCGTATTTCTTGCCTCAGCTTAATAGCGACCATAAGGAAGAGCCCAATGCCATGGAATCCGGCATGGCATTAATCATCCGTGGGTTTATTAAAAAGGTGGCGTTCGCGGATGTTCTTGCGGTGCATCTTGTCGATCCGGCATTTGCCGATCCGGGGCAATATTCACCGGTTTTTCTTTTGGTTGGCATATACGCCTATAGCTATCAGGTTTATATGGATTTTTCCGGATATACAGATATCGCACGTGGTGTATCAAGAACACTTGGTTACGAGTTGCAGATCAACTTTAACAGGCCCTATCAAGCGATAAGTGTGTCAAATTTCTGGCAGCGATGGCATATTTCCATGTCTTCGTTTTTTCGCGATTATCTATTCTTTGGTTTAGGCGGTTCAAAATATGGCAATGTATACATCAATTTAATGCTCACTTTTATTGCTATCGGGATTTGGCACGGGGCAGGGTGGAATTTTGTTCTTTATGGCGCTATGCATGGGGCGTTTGTTGGTCTTGAACGGTGGCGCCGAAACAAACGAAAAGCGGCCGGCGTCAGCGAACCTGAATATCATGGCATCCGACTTGCAATACAATGGTTTTGGATATTTAATGTCGTTGCTTTTTCAAGGCTGCTGTTCCGTGGGGGGTCGTTAGAAAGTGCTATTGAATATGGCAAAGCAATGACAAATTTTGCCGTGACATTGATCCCGTTTAGTACGGTAGGTATTATTGTATTCGTTTTGGCGATTATGTTGCAATATTCGCGGACAGGATGGACAACCGGCTGGAAAGATTTTTATTGCCGCATACCAGTTGCAATTCAGTCGATGTTGATCGTTGGCGTTTTATATACGTTGGTTGCCCTTTCAAGCGAAGAAGCGCCGTTTATTTATTTCCAATTTTAAATTAAAAAGATACCGTCTGGTATTTTATCCTTGCTTT
This sequence comes from Emcibacteraceae bacterium, assembly GCA_016763335.1. Lineage (GTDB taxonomy): Bacteria > Pseudomonadota > Alphaproteobacteria > Sphingomonadales > Emcibacteraceae > Pseudemcibacter. Next base: position 16,102 of record JAESUD010000206.1, read on the forward strand.
TGATGGTTTTGCTTATTAAAGTACCAATCGGTATTAAATTAAATAAAGTAAAAATTTTATGGTAAGAGGAAGACCCCGCAAAATTGAACCTGATGCTGCCTTAAAGTCAGCGATGATCGTTTTCTGGCAAAAAGGTTTTGACGGTACTTCAATGGCTGATCTGGTTAAGGCAACGGGAATGGCAAAGCCGGGTTTATACGCAACGTTTGGTGATAAGCAGGAAATTTATTCAAAGGCACTTGAGCAATATGTAAAAGACCGAGGTTTTCCTATAGCCAGGAAACTTATGGCCTCGGAGAAAAGCACACGAGATGCAGTACGGGATTTTTTGCAGGATATTGCCATTAATATGTTTGACCAATCAACCCCGAATGGCTGTTTTTTGGTAAATACGATTGTTGAAAGCGAAGCCGGATATTTCCACCTCGAAGTGTTAGGACGCAAATATAATGACAAGCGCCGCGAAATATTAAGCCACTTTTTTCAAAATGCAAAAACCGCGGGTAAAATTTCAGCAACAAGTGACCCAGAAGCATTAGCAGAATTTTATATGGCGCAAGCATTGACGATACCGGTTTTGGATAAAGCGGGCATTAGCCAAAAAAGTATGGACCGTTTTATTGAAACGGCATTGATGGTTTTAAGGGATGAGTAGGGTATAAAAAGGATCAATAAATGACAGATATAACAAATGATCAAGTTGACGTCCGGTCATACCGGATGAGCAATATTGATATGATGCGCGGGCTTGTAATCATTATCATGGCAATAGACCATGTAAGGGATTATTTTTATTTCAGTGGTGCAGGTGTTTCGATAAGCGACCCTAATATTGATGCGGCCTTTTATTTCACCCGTTGGATAACGCATTTTTGTGCACCGGTATTTGTGTTTCTTGCCGGGACTTCGGTTGAGCTTATGTCTGGACGTCGTTCGAAAAAAGAATTAGCTAAATTCGTCTTTAAACGCGGTGCATGGCTTATTTTTTGTGAAATTGTGATTATTTCTACGGCTGTAACCTTTGCACCATTTGGTGAGCCGGCAATGGGCGGAAAAACCATCCTCTTTTTGCAGGTATTATGGGCAATGGGTTTTAGTATGATTGTTTTGTCAGGTGCTTTATTCCTTGGGTCTAGAGCTTGTTTAATGATTGGGATCGCGATTGTAGTTGGTCATAATTTACTTGGTGTTGTATGGCCTACTGGAAACCCGTTTGGCGGGGGCAATGATCCGGCATGGATAACAATATTATCACCGGGGTCATTTATAGTTGGTCCTTTTTATGCCATGGTTCTATATCCACCAATCCAGTGGGCTGGCATAATTTTACTTGGGTTTGGGTCTACTTTTATATTTCAGATGGAACCATTAAAACGTGATGCTTTACTTAGAAAAATTGGATTTTCGTTCGTTGCTGCTTTTGTGGTTATAAGGTTCACTGGAATTTATGGTGATACTAATTTGTGGCAATCGCAAGAACTTGGAATAATTTCCACTTTATTTGATTTTATGGATGTTACGAAATATCCGCCTAGTTTATTATATGCTCTAGCGACGCTTGGCCCAATGGCAGTTATATGTTCTTATGCCGACCGCTGGAATGGTAAAATCAAAGACGCGCTGGTCATGTTTGGCCGGGTGCCGTTTGCCTTTTATGTGGGGCATTTTTACTTGATTCATTTTTTAAGCGTTTTACTCGGCATGTGGCAAGGTTTTGAAGCAGGTCAATTGCTGCACATGTTCCCGTTTTATCCGCATGGTTTCGGGATAAATTTAATAGGCGTATATGGCGTGTGGATATTGGTGATGGCAATTATGTATCCGTTCTGTTTGTGGGTAGCTAAAATTAAAAGCACCCGTAAGAACTGGTGGCTGAGTTACCTGTAAAATATAAATCATGCACTGGGGGGTGTTTCATAGATTTTGAGATACCCCCTACATATGTTATGCCTTTTATTCACAAGCATTGACGCTTGAATTATGAAAAGGGGTAAGTAATGAAAAAAATAACTTTGTTTATGTTTTCAATAATATATTTGGTTATGTGGTCTGCGAATATACTTCATGCACAAGAGCAACCTGAATATCTGGGTATCTATAAAAGAAATCCGGAAGATATGGCGGCTGTTAATAAAGTAATTACCGATTTTCAAACGGCTATTAAGACCAAGGACGGTGCATTATTAAGTTCGCTAGTGATGTATGATGATATTTTTTTCATATCGCCGTTGCCGCAAGATAGGCTTGAAGAAATTAGAAAAAGACCGGGACTTGAAAAAGTCATGCTTGAACATCCAACAGGACGATTAAGCGGTTTCATCAAGTCAATTTCTGAAACAGAGGACGCACTTGATGAAAAGTTTTATAATGTAAATATCAAGATGGACGGTAATGCAGCTTTGGTCACATTTGATTATGAATTTATTCGTAATGAAAAGGTGCAGAATTATGGTTTTGAAACATGGAATATGGTTAAAGTAGACGGCTTATGGAAAATTGCCACAGTGTTCTGGACGGTTAATCGTTTAGCGGAAACCGTGCAAGAATGATGTTATAGGCAGTTAGCCAAAACTATTTGTTGGAATATATAATGGCAAGGCCGCCACTGACAAAGGCACCACCGGTGATTTTATTGACCAGTTTACTAATGTCGGAATTTTTGAAGAAATGACCAATTTTTTGCCCACCTGCGGCATAAATCATTAGGCATGTGAAGGCGGCAATTGCAACGGTCGTTACCATGAAAATATAAAGTGATAATGAGGCGATTTCCGGATTTAGAAATTGTGGAAAAAGCGCGGTAAAAAATACAATCGCTTTTGGGTTTCCAGCGGCGACAATAAACCCCTGATAAAATAGTTTCTTATGAGGGACTTTTGTTGGCTTCGATGTTTTTTCTGTGCCGTGCATATCCCAAGGGGGGCTTTTCCAGAGCATGATACCCAAATAAACCAGGTAGGCGGCACCAATATATTTTATGATCATGAATAACGTACCGGATGTGGCAATTAATATTCCGAGCCCGGCAATTGAAATGATCGCCTGAATAGAAGAGGCAAGCATATTGCCCGATGCGGTATAGGCCGTATCTTTAAAACCGTATCTCATACCATGTGTAAGCCCGAGCAGCATACTCGGCCCCGGTATGCCGGAAGCAACAAAAACGGTTACAATAAAAACGAGACAAAATTCCAGTGTCATATTCTTCACCCTGATTATGAATATATGAATTTACTATCGGTTTAGTGTTTAATATTGTCAAGTCCTGTGGAATTTAAGATGAAAAAAAGGCCGCTATACTTAGCGGCCTTTTTCTATGTTATGTGGATATTTTATTTTTGATGTTTGATATCGCCGTGGACGATGGTCAGGACATTTTCTGATGACATGATTTGATCGAGCGGAATTGTCATCCAGTCTTTATCAAATACTGCAACATCAGCAAGTTTACCAACCTCGATTGAGCCAATGGCATTTTCCTGGAAGGCGGCATAAGCGCCCCAGATGGTCAGCATTTTAAGGCTTTCTTCGCGGGTGACGGCAAGCTCGGGATGCCATCCTTCACCGGAAAATCCGTCAAGGTCTTTACGGGCAACAGCAGCGTAAAACTCAATACGCGGATCACCAATTTCAACCGGTTGATCAGAACCACCAGGAACAATCGCCCCTTTATCGATGAATGTCCGCCATAGATACGCATTGGCAAGGCGTTTCTGGCCAAGGCGGTCACCGGCAAAATGTAAATCACCAATGGCGTGGGATGCCTGCATTGACGGAATAATGTCAAGATCAATGAAACGGTCAACATCATTTGGTTGAATGTTCTGTGCATGTTCAATGCGCCATCTTGGGTCATTAACGGCCCGTTGTGATTTTGGCACGGCATTAAGGGCAATTTCATAAGCATCAAGCACTTTGCGGTTGGCATCATCGCCAATGGC
>JAESUD010000207.1 GCA_016763335.1 Emcibacteraceae bacterium
AAAGCGACAATCAATTTTAATGAGCCATTCTCACTTAATGATCAAAACTTAAAAGAACTTCTTGATCTTAGCGCCAATGTGGGACTGTCAGAAGCATTCGTCAACGATATCATGAAAATCACATCTCAACGAAACCCGCAGATGGCAACAATGACATCTGAACAGCGTATTCAAATGGTGAAAACACAATTGACGCAATTGATACAACAAGGCTTATTGATAGAACAAAAAGATGATTATTATACCGCCGACATTGGTACAAAAAATAATTTTATAACAATTAATGGGAAACCAATATTCCCATTAATAACCCCTCCTGCTCCATGATTTGAGCGCATATAAAAAGCATTACCCTGATTTAGAAAAATCAGAGATTATTGCTTAGTAAACATGTAAAGCTTGATTATGGCAAAGATATTTCCCTAATATATAAATATTTAATTAAAAGTTAACAACTGTAATTTATCATTAGAAACTCTAAGTTGTTTTTTAATTTATTGGCATATATAGTAAGGGTTTAGTAAATGATTGCGTCAAAAAAACAAATCAGCAACCGGATAGCAAGTTATGTTATGACTAGCGTGTTTTTTTGCATCCTATTTTATTTATCCCGTGGTTCTAACTGGCTAGGCAATGGCGAGCTTCATACGATTATGGAAGTTGTCGCAACGTTGCTCGCCTTTATTGTCGGAATTATGGCCCTTGTTCGCTATTACAGTAAGAAGAACAGCACTTTGCTTATAATAGGCGCCGGCTTTATAGGAACAGCAATGTTGGACGGCTACCATGCAGTTGTAACCTCTTCTGCATTTGCACCTTTTCTCCCCTCTGACTTGCCGGCTCTTATACCCTGGAGCTGGGTGGCATCACGCTTCTTTTTGGCAATGATGGTGTTTTTAAGTTGGGCCGTTTGGAGATTGAAATTAGACAATAAAATGCAGAATCATATTAAGGAAAGAACAGTATATTCATTGGTAACTGTGTTAACGGTGATAAGCTTCTTGTTCTTCGCATTTTTTCCTTTACCACGGGCTTATTACCCTGAGTATATATTTGGGCGCCCAGAAGAGTTTTTACCCGCAATCTTATTTATATTTGCGTTGATTGGCTATTGGAAAAAAGGAAAATGGAAACACGATGTTTTTGAACATTGGATTGTTATTGCATTAATTGTAAGTGTCGTTAGCCAGCTTTTATTTATGCCTTTTTCTTTTGTATTGTTTGATTTTGATTTCGACATGGCACACTTTCTAAAAAAAGTAACCTATGTTCTGTTCATGATAGGCCTTTTATTCAGTATGTATGTTACCTTCAAACAATCCGAAGAAAATATAATAAAGTTGGCAGTTTCAAATAAAGATCTCGCATCGGTCAATCGCGACCTTGAACAAACTATTTTAAAACGTATAAGAGCAGAACGCTTATCAATAGTAAATGCAAACAAATTTGAAACGATCTTTAAAACAGTTCCTGACGGCATTATAACGACCGATGAAAAAGGAGACATTCTTGCCTTCAATCACGGGTCAGAGAATATATTTGGCTACAAAGCTGATGAAGTAATCGGCAAAAATGTTAAAGTTTTAATGCCTCATAAATTTGCTCAACACCATGATAAATATGTGAATAATTTTGAAAATGGACAAGGGGTGATGGCGATCGGCAAACGCCGGGATTTGTTGGGTCTACGCAAGGACGGTCAAACATTTGATATGGATCTGACAATTAATGACAATAAAAGCACCGATGATCGCATAATCATTACTGGTATCGTTCGTGATATTACTAAGGAAAAACAATCTGCCTATAAATTATCCCAATCCATTATTGATCTTGCCAAATCCAATGAAGAACTGGAACAGTTCGCCTATATAGCCTCACATGATTTAAAAGCGCCCCTACGCGGCATTGACAACCTGGCAAAATTTATCAAAGAAGATATTGGCGAAGATATTGACGAAGACACTCTACAAAATTTTGATTTAATGCAAAACAGAATTCAGAGAATGGAAAAATTACTCGATGATCTATTGAATTATTCAAAAGTAGGACGAACTTCGAGTGCATTCGAAGACGTGGATATTAATGAATTACTTGATAATATTAAAACCCTTATTAGCCCGCCGGATGGTTTTGAAATACACATCAGCGGCGGTACCTATTCCATTAACACCTTAGAGGCACCGTTTCAACAAGCTCTGACTAATGTTATTAATAACGCCATTAAGCATCATGATAAAGAAAACGGGGTAATCTCCGTAAATATTGAAGAAGAAGGTAAATTTATTAAATTTACGATCACCGATGATGGACCGGGAATTCCACAAGAATTTCATAAACAAATATTTAAAATGTTTCAAACATTAAAACCAAGAGATGAAGTGGAAGGTAGTGGAATAGGCCTTGCGGTTGTCAAGAAAACAGTGGATGCTTTTGGCGGGTCAATAAAAGTATTTTCAACAGATGGTCAGCGAGGGACGAAATTTGAAATTATGTGGCCTAAGATAATAAAGAAAAGAGGACATTATGAATAAAGACACATTAAAAATCCTGCTTATTGAGGATGATGACATCGATATTATGTCAATAAAAAGAACCTTAAAAAAGAAAAATATCGTCAATGAATTAGTCGTGGCAAAAGATGGGATAGAAGCATTAGACATTCTCAGGGGCACGAATGACGTGGAGAAAATATCACCACCAAAAATAATCTTGCTCGATTTAAATATGCCAAGAATGAATGGATTGGAGTTTCTCGAAGAAATAAGAAATGATAAAATATTACAAAGCTCCATAGTTTTTGTTCTGACAACCTCAAACTCAGATGAAGATAAATGTAATGCTTACAAAAAAAATATAGCCGGTTACATTTTAAAAAGTAACATTAACAACCAATTTATGGAGGCTATAACTATGTTGAATTTATATTGGAAAATTGTGGAGTTCCCTGAATGAAGCATAATACGACAAAAATAGAAATTTTAGTCGTGGAAGACGACGAAGTTGATTTTCTTACTTTAAGTAGGGCTTTCAAGACCTCTAACCTTGATTATTCTTTAGTGCACGCCAACACAGTTGCAAAAGCTATAGAATTTTTGAAAACATCCGTATTTCAATGTATTCTTCTCGATTATAGACTACCCGATGCTACAGGACTTGATTTTCTTGCGAGTGAGGAATTTTTGCACGTAAACAAGGATATCGCCGTGATTATGCTCACTGGTGAAGATGATATATCAATCGCCGTCGAAGCTATTAAGAATGGTGCCCAGGATTATATACCTAAAAAATCCATATGTGCTGAAATTTTAGAACTATCCATTAACAAGGCACTCGAAGCCATTAACCTAGGCAGGCAACTAACTGAATATCAGCGACAAGTTGAAGAACTGGCATTTTTTGATCAGCTTACGGGGCTTCCGAATAGATATGTTTTTGAGGATAGGTTACAGCAATTAATCCGTATGGCGAAACGATCAAAACAGACTTTCCT
>JAESUD010000208.1 GCA_016763335.1 Emcibacteraceae bacterium
ATTTATAACACAAGCGCGGTATTGCTGATCTACGGTATTAAGAATTTGCGGAAATTACCCATTCGCGGCGCATTATGGCTGGCGCGAATTGCCACTGAAAGAAAAGCAATTGCCCTTTTATATATAGTGGGTATTTTCTTTATCGTGCCTGGCTTATTAATTTTTATTACAAATCAATTTTAGGAAAGGGAATTATAATGACCCATGACGAATATGAATCCCTATCAACCAAGAAGCTTAAAAAGCTTATCAAGCAAACTAAATTAACTTTAAATGAGTTACAGGAAGAGCTTGACAAAAGAAAAATTGATAATCAACATTCGGAAATTGATCACTTAGAAGATCATATGGAAGAAGTAGAACACGGTTTTTCAAACTTCATGACTTTTCTCAAAGATGTTCTTAAAGAAAAGAAATAACCTATAATTCCTCAGCCAAGCTTTTGTTAGACACTATATGAACGTCACGCTGAGGATATGGGAACTCGATATTATTTCCATTAAACTTATGCCAGATGGATAAATAAACTTCACTGGAGATATTTGATACCCCGTTTTCGCTGTCCCTGATCCACATGCGAAGCTCCAGATCGATACCGTTATCACCAAAGCCCTTAATAAGCACGCGAGAGAGTGGATTTTTAATTATCCGGGACGATTCCATTGCCGCTTCCAGCATCAAATCCATGGCTTTTTCCAAATCACTATTATAGGAAACATTCAGGGGTAAATGCAGGCGCACTTTTTTATCAGAAAACGTCCAGTTGATAACCGGTTGAGTAATAATATCCTCATTTGGAACCAAATGTTCGCGGCCATCCCGCGATATTACCGACGTATAACGGGCCGCCAGTTTATTGATGCGACCATAAGTGCCAGAAATTTCGATCACATCGCCGGGTTTAATGGATTTATCAAGCAGAAGAATAACCCCACTGATAAAGTTAGACACCACCTTTTGAAGACCAAAACCAAGACCAACACCTATCGCACCACCAAAGACCGCAAGTGCCGTCAGGTCAATTCCCATGCTTGAAATGGCAAAAAGAAAAGCAAGAACCACAAGAACAATACGCATTAATTTGCTGAGTAAAACTCTCGCAGATGGCGTCACCGTAGGCGCTTCGCGAAGTTTCCCCTCAACAGCGCTCGAAACAATAAGTGCCGCCCAGATAAGCACAACCATGCTGATCATACCGGTAATAATTGCCAAAATGCTTATGACATTAGTACCCATTGTAAACGTGGTTGTGGAAAGTAAATTTGTAAAAGGACCAAGCAAGCCAAAGATATTAAGAGTAACCATGCTCCAAGCGACAACCGTGATGATCGATGAAATGGTTTCGCTTTCAATCATAAGTGTGACAAGGCGAATAACGATCCACATGGAAATCAGGCTGGTGGCCATTCTCAGAAAAATAATAGAACCATCAAGGTTCACCGCAACTTGCCAAGCAATGAAAACCAGAAACCACCATATAAGTGGTAAATACATTGCCTTCAAAAACTTCTCAATTTTTTGATAGAGAGGTTTTTCCTCAAATACTTTATGCATAAATGGTGAAAAGACCCTTGCCACTAAATAACTTATAAGAAACAAACCAAATATCAAAGCAAGCTGGATCAAACTTTCATAAGTGAAAAGGTTTACTTGCAACCAGTTCAGAATCAATTGATAAAATTCATTGGCAAAGGCGATTATTTCATCCAGAGATAAAAATTCTGTTTCATTCATTTATCTGCGATCCTTAAAAAATTGCTTGAGCATTTTTGTTGAAGCCTCAGCCATGATATCCCCGTAAACTTCCGGTTTATGATGACAGCTTTTTACATTAAATACAATTGCTCCATTTTCAACTCCACCCCCTTTTTCATCACTTGCGGCAAAATAAAGTCGTCGGATACGGGCAAATGATACGGCCTGCGCGCACATGGGGCATGGCTCTAGTGTTACATATAAATCACAATCGATTAATCGTTCGTTATTTTTTATCCTGCAAGCTTCCCTGATAACAAGCATTTCCGCATGGGCTGTTGGGTCTTTTAGCTCAAGCACCCTATTTGACGCAGCCGCAATAACCTCGTCAGTAGGCCCATGAACCAGTACTGCACCCACGGGAACCTCACCCCTGTTGGCGGCCTTTACTGCTTCCTCGAGCGCTCGGCTCATATGCTTATTATCAAATAGTGACATTTGACCAGATTGCGAAACCATCAACGAAAGGTCAAGCAAAGATTGCATTTTTAACAACATCCCCTATGTTGTGGATATTATGAATGATGAAAACAAAAATAAAGACGCTAAAAATAACCAAGGCGAGCGCATTGCCAAAGTTTTAGCCCGTGCTGGTGTAGGTTCGCGCCGCGCTGTCGAACGGATGATTGATGCTGGCATGGTGAAAATAGACGGTAAAATCGTGGAAACCCCCGCTACTTTGATCACTTCTGTTGACGGCATCACCGTAGACGATCAAAGAGTAAATCCACCAGAAGCGCCGCGACTTTGGATCTATCATAAACCCACCGGTAGATTAACCACATATTATGACCCCGGTGGTCGCCCAACAATTTTTGAAGCACTCCCCGATAACATGCCACGGGTTATTGCGGTTGGCCGCCTAGACCTTAACACTGAGGGGTTATTGCTGCTTACCAATGACGGCGGCCTTGCCAGATGGCTGGAGCTTCCATCAACGGCATGGGTCAGATCATACCGGGTTCGGGTCAATGGCCGTTTCCACCATAAGCGCTTGGAAGAGATTAGCAAAGGTGTGACCATTGACGGTGTTCATTACCGCAGTGTACAGATCGACCTTGATGACCGTAAAGAAGGGGTCAATCAATGGCTGACTATCCATATTAAAGAAGGCAAGAACCGGGAAGTGCGTAAATTGCTTGAATATGCTGGTCTTTCGGTATCACGCCTGCTCAGAATATCATACGGACCGTTTGAAATTAAGAAACTGCAACGCGGCAGTGTCGAAGAAGTGGCCCAAAGTGTCCTCCAGAATAATTGCAAAGAATATTTTGAAAGCCTGGGCATTGAAGTTAAAGAAATGCCTGAAATCGAAAAACCAAAAACCAAAGGACCAGGTTGGGCAAAAAGGAAACCGAAGAAGAATGCCAAGCCGAAAAACAAACGCCGCCCGATCCGAAAAGAACAAAATGCCAAGGCTCCGGCTAGAAAATTCAAGCCAAGAAGCAAATGAGAATTATCGGTGGTACATATAGAGGGAAAAAATTAATTACCCCCGCAAATGACCAAATTAGGCCAACCACGGATAGAATGCGTGAAACGCTTTTTAATATGCTTGAACACGGTACTGGTCCCGGTATAAGAGGATCGAATATTCTTGATTTATTTTCAGGCACTGGCGCACTCGGTATCGAGGCATTATCGCGCGGCGCAGCTCACGTTACATTTATCGATAATAGCCAAAGATCAATGCTCCTGACAAAACAAAATACAGCCCTTATCAAAAGCCCTGAAAACACTACCTATGTAATTATGGACGGAACAACTTTAATAAATACTCGCGGGCCATATGACATTATCTTCATTGACCCCCCCTACCATAAAAAAATGATGACACCTGCACTTCTTAACCTGCATACGCAAAATTTACTCTCGGAAAATGGTCTGGTAATTATAGAATATCCAACGGGTGAAGATATTGATTTCACAGATAATTTTATTGAAATAAAAAGCAAGAAACTAGGCGATGCCAGTTTCTCCCTTTTAGAAAAAACCACTTAACGGCGCCCAAATAGCCTTTCAACATCGCTGAGTTTTAATTCTACATATGTTGGGCGGCCATGATTACATTGACCGGAATAGGGAGTTGCTTCCATTTCACGCAGTAGCGCATTCATTTCGGCGGTCGCCATGCGCCGACCTGCACGTACACTGCCGTGACAAGCCATACTGCTACATACTTCTTCAAGTTTTTCCTTAAGAGATAAGGCTTGGTTAAATTCAGCGATTTCATCAGCAAGATCACGAATAAGCCCTTTAATATCAGTATCACCAAGAAGCGCCGGCACCTCGCGTACAACAACGGCACCTTCCCCAAACACTTCAAACACAAGGCCCAAATTTTCAAGCTCTTCTTGCCTCGTCATCAGTTTATCAACGGCAGATTGCTCAATTTCCACGACTTCGGGAAGCAGTAACACCTGACGTGGAACATTGCCATCTGATAAATGTTTTTTCATGCGTTCATAGACCAGCCTCTCATGTGCCGCGTGCTGATCAACAATGATAATGCCGTTTTCTGTTTGTGAAATGATATATGTTTCATGCAACTGTCCGCGCGCCGCACCAAGGGGGAATTCCGCAGGGTCAACAATTGGTGCATCCGGTTCAAGTGCTTCATTACGCCCCATAGGCGGAGCAAAGCTTTCTGAATTTAGCGGTGCGTTATAGTCGTATGTAGTTTCTGAAAATCCGCGAGACATATTAGATGGTGGCACTTGAAAATGTTGTTGCCTGCCTGAATGATATGGCAACGTTGCTGTGTTCGGCGCATTAAACGCACCAAGTGCGGTATTTGAAACGGATGTGGAAGCACGGTGCCCTGCCTCCGCCAAAGCATGGCGTAAAGCGCCCACTATCAACCCACGAACAACCCCGCTATCGCGGAACCTGACTTCTGCTTTAGCCGGGTGAACATTAACATCAACCATATCAGTTGGAACCTCAAGAAACAGCGCAAGGATTGGGTGGCGATTACGGGCGAGAAAATCCATATAGGCGCCTCGTACAGCACCGTTGAGCAGCTTATCTTTCACAGGACGACCATTCACGAACAAATATTGATGTTGTGCGTTACCACGGTTATATGTGGGCAGTCCAGCGTAGCCGGTAAGTTTAATATTTTCACGTTCCGCATTTATCGGCAACGCATTCTCCGTAAATTCCGCCCCTAAAATAGAACCAAGGCGACGTAATCTACTATCAAGCAATTCACCTTGCGAGGCGGAAACCTGAAAAGCCCGTCGTTCGCCGTCATAGAGTGAAAAGGCAATATCCGGCCTTGCCATGCTTAAACGTTTAATCACATCTAATGTTTGTGAAAACTCGGTTCGGTCAGTTTTTAAAAATTTTAATCGGGCCGGTGTCGAATAAAAAAGGTCGCGGACTTCAACATATGAACCACAGTCGAGCGCCGTTGGTGCGACCACTGATTTTTTACCGCCAGATATAGTAATCTGCCATGCGTCATCGCTTCCCCTAGCTCTGCTTTTAAAAGTAAATTTACTAACAGATGCGATTGATGGAAGCGCTTCACCGCGAAACCCCATAGTAACAATATTGGAAAGGTCATCTTCTTGCAGTTTTGAAGTGGCATGGCGTTCTACGGCAAGGTTTAATTCATCTGCAGTCATACCATACCCATCATCAGATACGCTGATCAGCTTTCGCCCGCCTTCAACCATCACAATATCAATATTGTGCGCCCCAGCATCAATGGCATTTTCCACAAGTTCTTTCACCGCACTAGCGGGGCGTTCAATAACCTCACCGGCGGCAATCTGATTAATTGTATTTTCTGATAAGAGACGAATGCTCAAGTCTTCTTCCCCGTGTTATTTAACAAATTTTCATACAACACGAAGACTTGCTAACATTAAGTTTCGCCAAATAATGCGCGTTTTGCAATGACCTGTGGATCATTAACTTCATCAAGATCCGCATTCGGTCCACCAGGCGTTAAATAATATTCAGGTGGTAATGAAAGCGGCGCACTTTTAAGAACCATATATTCATCAGGTGCGTTTTTACTGCTACATGCACTAAGCACTGAAACTGTGCTGAGGCAAAGAGCAATTAAAATCACTTTATTTTTAATAACCATAGATTTTATTCTTCTTTTGTTTTCTCTTTGGCGTCACTGCCAAAAGTCGAATTAAATATTAATAACACAGCGCCGATAAATATAAAACTGTCAGCGACATTAAATACGGCGAAATACCAACTTTCCCAGTGGAACTGAAAAAAATCAGCAACAGCACCAAATTTCACCCGATCATAGATGTTACCAAATGCACCACCAATAACAAGCCCAATTGCGCCGGACAGTAAAATATTTTTAGCGCTTTTAAGCCAATAAATCAAAATAGCCACAATTATTAAATTTAATGCCACCAACGCCCAACGACCGAAGTCATCGCTTGCTGATAAAAAACCAAAACTCACGCCTCGGTTCCAGACCATAACAACATCAAATATTGGCAAAACTTTGACAACACCTTTGCTTTCGATGTCAAATACATCCAGAAACCACCATTTATTGAACCGGTCGATTATAAAGGCGCTTAGCGCGAATATGCCACCGAGCCGTAACACCGCTTAAAGTGCCTCAACCGCATCAACGCAACGTTCGCAAATATCCTCATGCCCTTCAATTTTGCCGACCTCAGCAAGAACTTGCCAGCAACGTTCGCATTTACCACCATCAGAAAGCGTACTAACCACCGAAACACCTGCCGTATCATCCAAACTAAATGCGCCCTCAGGTGCATCATTCATAGTCATTTTGGCTGCAGAAGTAATACTTACTTCCGCGAGATCAATACCCTCAAAGGCGTCAACAAATGACTGATCTTTCACATACACATCAACGGTTGCCTGTAAGCTCGACCCAATGCGTTTTTCACGGCGTTCAACTTCCAGTGCACCGGTAACAACTTTACGAAGAGTTCTTATTTTTTCCCACTTCTCTCCAAGTGCGACATCTTTCCATTCTGTCGGGATATCGCTGAAAGTTTCAAGATGGACACTGCCATCATCGCTTGGAAAACGTGTTTGCCAGATTTCTTCTGCTGTAAATACCAGAATAGGGGCAAACCATTTTGTGACGATTTTAAAAACTTCATCAAGGACGGTACGGGCTGCCCTGCGGCGGATGGTCATTTTACCGTCGCAATAAAGCGCATCTTTACGGATATCAAAATAAAACGCCGACAAGTCCATGGCGCAAAAATTATAAAGCGCGTTATAAACCCGGTGATAATTATAATCATCAAAACCACTACGAACAGCCTCGTCCACCTCCGTCAGGCGATGAAGAATCCATCGTTCCAATTCTGGCATTTCTGCATATGGCAAAATTTCTTTTTCATCAAAATCAGCAAGGTTACCGATAAGAAATCGCATAGTGTTTCGGATTTTACGGTAAGATTCAGCTTGGTTCTTGATGATTTCATCACCGATACGATGCTCACTGAAATAATCAGTAGAAGTCACCCAAAGGCGTAGAATATCAGCGCCATATTGTTTGACTATTTTTAATGGATCAATGCCGTTACCAAGTGATTTAGACATTTTCTTACCGTCTTTATCAAGTGTAAAGCCATGAGTTAAAACCTGATCATAAGGCGCTTCGCCGCGCGTACCACAGGATTCTAACAATGACGACTGGAACCAACCACGATGTTGATCGGTACCTTCCAGATAAAGATCAGCACTACGCTTGCCTTCACCACGGCTTAGATCATCGCGTTTTTCGATAACAAAAGCATGAGTAGACCCAGAATCAAACCACACATCAAGAATGTCCGTGACCTGTTCATAATCATCTGCCTTATATTTAGTACCAAGCAATTGTTGCGGATCAGCTGTATACCACGCATCGGCACCACTTTCTTCAATGGCATCAGCAATACGGGTATTTACATCTTCGTCTTTTAAAAGCTCATTCGTCCCTTTATGGACAAAAACGGTAATAGGGACACCCCAAGCACGCTGACGGGATACAAGCCAATCAGGACGATCGGTTACCATCGCACTCATTCTATTTTTGGATTTTTCTGGAATCCAACGCACACTATCAATTTCTTTTATTGCGTTCTTACGCAGATCATTCGTTTCCATAGAAATAAACCACTGCGGCGTATTACGGAAAATCAGCGGTGCTTTTGAACGCCAGCTATGGGGATAACTATGGACAATAGTATCACGCGCCAGTAACGCCCCTACTTTTTCCATCTCTTCACAGATATGATCATGAACTTTATAAACATGCTCACCCGCAAACATTGGGATGTTTTCATAATATAATCCCGCTTCATCAACGGTAAATGGTGTTTCAAGACCAAATTGCTGGCCGACTTCAAAGTCTTCCTGTCCATGACTTGGCGCAATATGCACAAAACCTGTACCCGCGTCCGTTGTTACATGAAAACCTTCTACGACCGGCACATCAAAATCATAACCTTGACCATGCCAAGGATGGTGACAAACAGTACCTTCAATATCAGCACCTTTAACACAGATTATTTCATCATGAGCAATAATACCCGTACGACCAAAAAATTCCGTTTTAAGAGCTTTAGCAAGAACGATTTTCTCACCCACTTTCACAAGTGAATTTTCGTCTACTTCAGTTACATTGATCAATACATAATCAAAATCTTTACCATACGCAATTCCGCGATTACCAGGCATGGTCCAAGGCGTAGTAGTCCAAATAACAATCTTTGAACCCACAATTTCTTTGATATTAGATTTTACGACGTTAAAACCAATATCAATCATATGAGATGTATGATCCTTATATTCAATTTCAGCTTCTGCCAGAGCTGTTTTTTCAATTACGGACCACATAATGGATTTAGAACCACGATAAAGACCACCGTTCATTAGAAACTTAAGAAGTTCGCGAACGATTTGCGCCTCACTATCAAAATTCATCGTAAGGTACGGTTTTTCCCAATCCCCAAAAATACCAAGACGTTTAAATTGTTCTTTTTGAACACCCACCCATTTTTTCGCAAAAGAACGACACTCGGCTCTAAATTCAACAGGATCAACTTCATCCTTATTTTTACCGGCCTTTTTATATTTTTTCTCGATCATCCATTCAATCGGTAAGCCATGACAATCCCAACCCGGAACATATGGTGCGTCTTTACCGAGCATTTGTTGAGTACGAACAATAATATCTTTAAGGATTTTATTCATTGCATGGCCCGTATGAATATCACCATTTGCATATGGTGGACCATCATGGAGAATATAACGTGTACGACCAGCACCGCTTTCACGAATTTTGCTGTAAATATCCATATCGTTCCACCGGTCCATCCACTCAGGTTCACGGTTCGGCAGATTACCTTTCATTGGGAAATCTGTTTTTGGAAGAAAAATAGTATCGCGATAATCTTTGGTCATATCTTTACTTATCAATGTTTTTAAAATTTACCTTATGTAGCAACATGAGCCCCCCTATGTCGAGCTTATTTTATCATAAGTAATCTGCTATTTTAGGTGTAGGAATAAAAGAATGCTGGTTTTCCTTTTTTGTCAAGATTTCACGAGCAATCAGACAATCTTGCTTTATTTGTGTCTTTAAACTCTCCAGTCCTTCAAATTTCATTTCCGGTCTGATAAAATCAACGAATTCAACCTTTATCGCCTGCTCATAGATATCGTAGTCAAAATCAAAAATATAAGTTTCGAGCAAGACATCTTTTTTATCAAAGGTGGGTCTTCGCCCTACATTTGCAACAGCATCCCAAATACCTTTTGATTTTCCGTTCTCAATAATAATTCTAACGGCATAAACACCATATTTCGGCTCAATATAGCCTTCTAGCAATAGATTGGCGGTCGGAAAGTCAATTGTCCTCCCCCTTTGGTCTCCGTGCCTGACATGACCTTCTATGTGCCACCAGTGACCCAACCTGTCAGCAACCTTTCTGACGTCGCCTAGTTCTAGTGAAGCTCTAATATTACTGGATGAGTAAATATGGTCGTCTTCCATTACTTTTTCTATCACTGTTAAGCCAAACTGTTCTTGTTCAGATAACCATCCAAGGACATTTACTCCACCACGCCTTCCGGCGCCGAAACAATAATCATAGCCAACAACAATATGAAGCGCACCAATTTTATCAATTAATGTATCAAGAACAAAATCTTCTGCTTCCATGGTTGCAAGGGATTTATCAAAGGGTAGAACGATGAAATGATCAACGCCAAAATTCTCCAAAAGGTGTGTTTTAGTTCTAAATGAATTTAAGCGAAACTCTTTTTGTGCCGGATTAAAAAACATTCTTGGATGGGGTTCCATACTAAGTACGGTTAACGTCGTTTTCATTTCTGACGCCAGCTTGCCCGCAACGCCAATAACTTTTTGATGCCCTTTGTGAAAACCGTCAAAATTCCCCAAGACGATAACCGAGCCTTTACATGCATCAGCTATAGAATCAACATGTCTAATAATTTTCATTGAATATTGTCTTTTGCATCTCTAAATTTAGGCCTAAGTTATTATTCCATCACCCTAATCCATGTAATAAATAAATACAGTCATTTTTCGGGGCATTTATTGATAATTTATATATATTTTTAATATTAATCGCCACATTGACACTTTTTTTAATCTATCAGTCTAATTTGATAATATTATTTGGTAAAATTACAACATCTACCAAATGAAAACATTATTAATATAAATAAGGACGGGAACACAATGGCCGTAGATATGTCATTATCCATCTTAATAATAGATGACTATAAAACAATGCTCAGAATAATTCGTAATCTGCTCAAGCAACTCGGGTTTCACAACGTTGATGAAGCAACCGATGGCGCCGACGCATTAAATAAATTACGCGGCAAAAGTTATGATTTAATTATTTCTGATTGGAATATGGAACCGATGACCGGGTATGAGCTTTTAAAGGAAGTTCGTGCCGATGATATTTTAAAAGCGATTCCGTTCATTATGGTAACGGCTGAATCAAAAACAGACAATGTTATTGCCGCCAAAAAAGCCGGTGTAAATAACTATATTGTTAAACCTTTTAATGCAGCAACATTGAAATCAAAACTCTCAAGCGTACTTGGAGATTTTTAATGTCATCAGGATTATTGCCAGACCATATTGGACCGCTCGTAGACAGGTTACGCTCGGGTGATCATCTGCCAATATCATTGCCTGACGTTGCCGCCGTGACCGAAGTTCTTATGCGATCATTGGAAAGTTACTTTAAATCCATTGATTTAACGCTCTATAAAGAATGTCAGGAGCTGGCAGATTATATTGATGAAGCCCGTTCTGAAATAACATCCCTTTCGCCTACTGGCGAGGATAGCGCAGGCATACCCCGCGCGGGCAAAGAACTTGATGCAATTGTTGAAGCAACAGAATCTGCAACAGATACTATTATGCAGGCTGCTGAAGATTTGATGAGCTTTGAAACTGAAAGTCTTGATGATTATAAAGATCACCTCAACACCGAAGTTATGAAAATATTCGAAGCCTGCTCATTTCAGGATATTACAGGTCAGAGAATTAGCAAAGTTGTAAAAACGCTTAATCATGTTGAGGACCGCGTCGGAAAACTCATCGCTATTCTAGGCATTACTCATAGTAATAATGCAGATGGAGATGTTAAGTCTATTCTTGATTCTGATACTGCAGAAATAGATGATGATGGTGATCTTCTTAATGGCCCTGCTCTTTCTGGTGAAGGTATTGATCAATCTGAAATAGATTCACTTTTAGATGGCGGTTTTGACCAGCAACCCGTTGAAGAACAACCGGATGACAATGTAAATGACCCTGTTGCTGAAACTGTGGATGAAGTCGTAGAAGATGACCAAAGTCAATCTGAACCAAACATAGAAACATCTGAAGAAGTTTCTGAAGAGATAGTTGAAGAGGTTGCTGAAGAAGTTTCTGAAGAAGTTTCTGAAGAAGTTTCTGAAGAAGTTGCTGAATCTTCTGTTGATGAAGTGGAAGCGATAGAGGAAGTCGCAGAAACTGATCACACTGAACAAAAAGTTCATGAAAAAGTTGACGTTATTCTTGAAAAGAAAGAAGCCGCAAATAGTACTAATAAAGCTCCTAACGGAAACGAAAAGACTTCTCAAGATGATATCGACAGTTTGTTTGGCTAATCATATTTAATCGGCGAACCTGATATTGACTTCTCATATTTGTCAGAGCTTATTTGTGATATCACTACTGAGCACAGGTTCCCCGAAGAGGTATCCTTGTCCGCGGTCAAACCCGCAATCTAGAATTTCAACTAGTTTGGCATCGCTTTCAATTTTCTCTATGATGACTTCAATTTCATAGCGCTTATATGCTTCTTTAATGTCGTTTCTATCTATATCAATATTTCCATCAAGTAGTAGCTCCGGGCTTAATTTTACATATTTAAAATACCTAGCTGCAAGGTCAGATAAGTCATGATTAATGACCTGTACATTATCCATTGAAAAACGAAACCCTCGTTTACCTAAGCTTGAAAGTGATTGCCAAATACTGTTGGGTTGGCGCAATACATCCTGCTGGGTAAATTCAAAAACTAACCGATCTGCTAGCTCTTGATTATCAAGCATAAAATCAATAAATTGCGGGAAAAACTCTTTATCATTTAAAGATACCGAGGATATATTGCAGAAAAACCGCATATTCGGTTTGCGGGTTCCAAGACGACGAATAACTTGAATACACCTAAATAGCAAAAGATTATCTAGAGTACTAACAAGTCCGGAATCTTCTGCTAGTTTAATATACTGAGACGGAAATATCACTTCTCCTTTATCGTCTCTAACCCTCGAATATGCTTCATAATGCAGCACCTTACGCGCCGGTAAAGTTACGATCGGCTGAAGATATAAATCAATCCTGTTATCTTCCAAAGCATAATGCATAATATTCAGAATTTCATCGGCTTCCCTATCAATACCGTGAGAAACTTCTAACGATGAACCGTTCTCTATAGCACTTAGACTTTGAGAAAATGACTTGCCCGATTTTTCCACAACCTGACCAAGCAATGTTTGCAGTAGCCGCATTTCATTTACAATTTCATTATTGTGACCTTGTTCGCTTGATTTTACCTTATCTCGTAGTTCAATTGTTTCAGTTTTATACTGTTCCAACTGATCAATATATACTTGATAATCCTGATGCAGTGACATAAGGCGATCTGTTACATCTTCTTTGTTTGACCTTATCACTAATAATGCATGAATTTGTACCCCTAGAAGGAATATACCACCTCCTAAAAATTCTAGCTCCTAATATACTAATTTCAGAAAAAATACCGGGTACCATCACAGCAACAAAGACAGCGATAATAATATTACCAAAGAGGAGAATGATATGTACGATGGCACTCATATATTTTTCCGAATTATTTAATTTTTGGGTAATCGTTTAATTTATGTTTTAAAATTATGCTTTTACGATAGAACAATTCATGAATGCAATCAAGATATGAACAAGTCTAGTTCAATAAAATAATGATATCTATATAAATAAGGGCGCCAATTGACGCCCTTATATTGAAAAGCTAATTAATTTTTCAATTTTCAAGTTTGAACTCGATTATGTTATACACATTCATTACTGCAATCGCTTTTCCGTCTTCTATTTGTGGTTTGAATTTAAACTTTTCTACTGCTTTAACGGCGTTTCTTTCAAAACCACGATGTGATGATTCTACAACCATTACATCTTCAGTATTACCCAATGCTGTGACCGTATATTTCACACGAACATATCCTTCAATCCCTTTTTCAGACATATTTCTTGGGTACTGAGGATTAGGTTTTACCAAAACAATAAAAATACTATTGTTAAAAATAAGTCCACCCTGTCCACTTGGCAGTTTTATATCAGGGCCCATGTTGAAACCAGGCTCCGTTACAGTTGGCCCTACGCCCTTATTGTTTCTATTATTAAATTTAGGTATGACAGGAATTTCTACAATCTCTTTAATAACAGGTGCCCTCTCGCGAGTATCAGTAGGGGCAATAGGTCTGATTTTACCTATATCAGTATTCGGTCTTATATATTTTTCTTCAAGCACAATATCACCTTGCGAAATCAACATTTGCATTGCATAAAACAATCCAAAAGTTATCAAAGCGGCAAAATTAAATGATACGAAATATCGTGATAACATGGTTAGTCTCCTTTATTCATGAGTGTAAAATTAACTTAGAATAACCGGATCTGTTTCGCACTTCCTGTAATCACTCAAAATTTGATTATATGAATTACGATTGATCCTTTGGGACGTCCCACTAAGGCGTCTGCTTTTTATTTAAAAGCATTAATGTTATGTTATATCATTATTTTGCTCTTGTCAAATGTAATACTTAATTTGTAATATTGTGCAGGCTGCTGAAAACATTAAAATGACAAAAAAAAGACAGGGTAGAAGAACCTACCCTGTCTTGAATTCGATTATAAAAATGATTTAAGAGAGATATTCCTTAATATCTTTAATTCTTTTTTCCCTCAGAATCAACATATCTCAATAAGTCACGAGACATCTTCTCTGTTCTATCATCTTTTGCCGTCTTTGCTGCTTCGCGGAAAGAACTTCGTGCTTTATCAAACATCTCTAGGCTTAAATAAGCTTGACCTTGCATTAGGCTTGATTGATCAGGACGACTAAGACCACCCTTACTAAGGGCCTTATCAATCGAGTCGGCTGCTTCTTCATATTTATCAAGATTAAGATATACATTAGCAAGACGCATATAGTTATTACCATCTTCAGACATTTCGGCAGCAGCAGATAGTGGCTCTACTGCATCATCCAAATCTTTACCATTAATAAAACCTGTTGCATGCAATTCAAGGTTTCTACGAGATACTTCTGATGCACCTTCAGCAAATGATCTGCTAATAGTTTTCGCAGCTTGATATGGACTATCATGGTAAAGATAAAGTTGAGACATGGTTTCAAGCTCACGCCCTTTATCTAACATGCCTTGACGATGTGCTAATTCCATAGTTGAGAATTGTTTCTTCTCAAATACCATAACAGCATCTTCGCTTAAACCTTCTTCAGAGCCGGCCATTGCATATAGGTTTGAAAGCTCAACCCAATAATTTTTCTTTGGCCATCTCGTCGCTAAAAGTTCTCCATATTCGAGGACCTTAGCAGTTTCTTCAAGTGAATTATGAAGAGCGCGTAAAACTTGATACCAGTTTTCTTTATCATTCTTACCATCAAGTTTTGCTTTAGAAATAGCCCAGTTTAAATAATCAATCGCAAGATGATAATTTTTTTCAATTTCTGGTGAGCCATCAGGCGCATCTTGACCAAGCGAATAATGCACATTTGCAAAAAATTCAATCTGAGAGATACTTGGAGCAGCTTGATACTTCAACCACTCATACAGATATTTAATACCTTCTTGCTTATTGTCTTGTGAAAATGCAATTTGCCCTACATTGTAAGTTAATTGATCTCTGAGAGTATAAGAAATACCTTCCATTTCCAGAAGTTTCTTATAATACACTAAAACCTGATTCAAATCATCTTGGCCACCTGCAATTGAAGCCATGATCTGATAAAAAGCTGCCTGCTCTGTGGTATTCCATTTCGCAATTCTTTGTCTAAGCAAGTTTTCTTTCGCTTCCGCAAATCGAGGGGGTTCTTCACTAAGCATCTCTTGCGCTTTTGTCAGAACTTTTGCTGGCCTTTCGGTCATACCCTTCGTGGAAGTAATTCTCGGTCTTGATGCTCTAGCGGCAATAGCGGCATCTGCACGTGCCTGTGAAGCAACACCAAGTTCCTGAGCTTCAGCACGAAGACCAGAAAGCTCCGCTACATCAGGGATAGTTGATGCCGTTACCATCACAACAGTTAAAGCAGTTGCCATTAAAAGAGTTTTAGACAGTTTCTTAAATTTTTGCATTTTAAATACCTTTTTTTGCCTTAATCAGCCAACTGAAATTCAATGCGAACTCGTATGCCTGTCACTTCTACTGGTTCACCGTCAACAACACGTGGTTTATGTTTGTATTTCTGTCCTGCTTTAACGGCACTTCTTTCAAACATTTTATGGCTTGATTCAACGGCCATAACATTACTTGTTGTACCTTCGGCAGTTACAGTAAATGTGACAACCACAAAACCTTCAACTCCGTTTTCTGAAGCACGAGCAGGATATTGGGGTGGCACTCTAACAATCGGCAAAAATTCACCGTCTGTCGCAGAAAAACCACCTCCACCAGAGGTTATCGGGGCAACTTCCATTGCCGTAGCACTGATTTCAATCCCACCACCGACATTATCAACAGAAGTAGACATATCAATTGATACATCAGGAGCTGCTTCCGCTTCAACGGGAGCCTCAGGTTTGCGTTCAACTTGACGAACTTCCTGAATATCACGAACCTGAGCCATTTCAACGCGAATTCTATCACTAGAATCCTCTAATTCAATGTCACCACTAGCAATAAGCCACTGCATTCCAAAGAATAGACCAAAAGTAATTAACGCCGCAAAACTGAACGAAATAGCATAACGTGCAATCATAATTAAGTTCCTTAAGTTAGTTTAACTTGGTAGCGAGTACGTGATCTGTAAAACCACCCTGATTAAGTGAATCCATAATTTCGGCAATAACACCCGTTGTGGATTTTACATCAGCTTGAATAACGATAGTACCTTCAGGGTTTTCCGCTTTGAGACGTTCCACGTTGGCACGAACAGCACGCACGTCAATCCGACGCTTTTCCATCCAGATTTCATCATTGTCTGTAACAGCTATCATAATATTAGCTTTTTCCTGTGGTTCGCCACTAGCGCCCTCAGGACGGTTTACTTCGATACCGGCTTCTTTCAAGAAGGAAGCTGTAACGATGAAGAAAATCAACATAATGAACACGATGTCGAGCATCGGTGTCATATCAATTGCTGTTTCTTCTTGGTTTTTTGCAGAATGTTTACGCATTTTATCTCTCTTAACGATCCATTGTTAAGTGATCTTCTACTAGTTCACCTGCTTTATTTACTCGTGCCTCAATGTAGGAAGCAGCAAACACCCCTGATAGGGCGCCAACCATTCCGGCCATTGTAGGAATTGTCGCTTTGGAAATCCCTGCTGACATTGCTTTAACGTCGGCTGATCCCATTACGGCGAGTACATCAAAAACTTCAATCATACCCCACACTGTTCCAAGTAGTCCCATAAGCGGGATAACAGCAACAAGTGTTTTGATATGTGATAGTGACCCATGTAGATCCATATTGATTTGACTAATCATGGCCTCGCGAATTTTATGGGCGTACCAGGAAGTGCGCTCAGAGCGCGCTTCCCAAGAACCCATAACTTCATTCACTTGGCGATTGTGGGCCGTTTTAAAATAAATTAAACGTTCCAAAACCATAGCCCATAAAATCAATATCGTAACAAAGATCACCATTAGAACAGGACCACCCCGTTCCATAAAATCGCGAACTAATTCATACGCATTCATTAGGGCATACATGATTAAGCACCTCCACGCTGTTCAGCGTGTACGGCGATAATACCGGCACTTTGCTCTTCGATTGTATGCACAACATTTTGGCTCATACCGTTCACGACTGAGTGAAGGAAAAGCATAGGAAGTGCAACAACAATACCAAGCACCGTTGTCATCAAGGCAGCAGAAATACCACCAGCCATAACAGATGGATCGCCCGTACCGAACAATGTCATCGCTTGGAAGGTTTCAATCATACCAGTCACAGTACCAAGTAGTCCCATGAGAGGTGCGATCGCTGCTATCAATTTAATCATCGTAAGGAAACGTTCAAGAGCAGGCATTTCTTTCAAAATGGCTTCATCAATTTTAAGTTCCAATGTTTCAACATCAGCCCCTCTGTTGGCTTCATGAACAGCAAGTACACGACCAAGAGGATTATTTTCATTGATAGTTTCACTACGAATTTGAGCTTTAACCTTACCGTTAACAACGAATAGGAAAATTGCACGTTCAAAGAACAACAACATACCTATAGCGCCAACGATCAAAATCAGAGCACCAATTGTACCACCTTGTTCAATACGTTCCATAGTCGTAGGCGTTTTGATGAGTAGTGATAAAATTGCGCCACGTGACGGATCAAGACCAAAAGGTGCGAAATCTTCTTGAGCGTTTTGTAATCCTTCAGCAGAATTTGTGAAACGTGATTGTGGTTGACGATCAAGTTCAGCAACCAAACCTTGCTCATATTTCAGATATTTAGCACCAGTAGAAATATTAAAGACACCAATACGTGTTACCGGCAAATTTTCTTCAGAACCATCTGTCATTTTAACTGTACGGTTAAATGTAACAACACGACCCTGTTCAGTCATTTCACGTTGTACTTCGTACCAAAGACGTTCAATTTCTTCAATACTCGGAAGTTGAGTTCCTGAAGAAGTTTTTTCAATAAGCATTGTGATAAACTCTTCACGACCTTCAAACTGGGTCGTTGTTAAAGAACCCTGAAGACGAGAGCGTGTATCACCAGAAACCATTTGCAAAACACCAAGCACTTCTTTCAAAGCACCAAGTTCATTTGTAAATTCTGTTTCTAGTTCCGCAAGTTGATCATCATTTGTAGCAAACTGAGACTCTAAGCTATCAGAACGACGCTCTTCAGCGCGTTGTGAAGATTCAGCGTCTGATAAAAGGCCAGCTTGTCTATCTTGAGCACCGCTGAATTCAGCTTCGCGTTGACGATATTCTTCAGTTTCGTTAATTTTACCTTGGCGAACGATTTCTAAAAGATCATCAAGACTGGTTGCCTGTTGCGCACTTGATATTGAAGCAATACCGGTGAATGCAACTGCAATTATAACATTAATTAATTTTCTCATTGTGCTACCTCCGGCGCAGAAATCGGCAACATGATAAGTGAATCACGAGCAAGTCTCTGTTGTGCCATTCCAATTCCTAAAGCTATTGATTTACGATATGTTCCTTCATCAACAATATCAAACTGTCTGGTTTTTTTATTATATGCACCAGAAATAAGTCCGTCTGTTGTTTGATAAAGTAACGCAACGCGACCAACCATAAGCATATCTACGATACGCTCATCGCCGTTAACAACCATAGTTTGTTGATAGCTTTGAAACACATTACCATAGTCACTTTCAACTTGATAAAGTTCAAAAACACTACGAAAACGCTCAGAAGAGTCAATATCCGGGTCTGTCATCAAATTTTTAACACGTTCAAGACCAGCTAGACGTGCTTCCATTTCAAACGGAAGATCATTGTTGATAAACAATTCCAACCCATCGACCATTCTAACCAATAGTGGCTGAACTTGTCGTTTGATGTTTGTTACATTTTTAATATTTACAGTGAGCTCTTCCATTGCTTGCATTTGGCGCTCAATGGATCTTTCCATTTGTGCATTATATACTTTAAGCCCATCAACGGTTTTTAGCACACCTTTATATTTAGTGATAATCTTATCAGTATCATCAACGATTGCGTTCACACGCTCTTGTGATTCCTGTGCGATTACATTTGCGGATATTCCTTCGTCTAGAACATCACTTAATGCAGTTTGCCCTATTGCCGCAGTCCCTATTGAAAGGGTTCCTGCTGCTATAACGGCTGAAAGAACAATTGTTCTTACTCGATGCTTAATCATGCGTCTTCCTACAGCTTTATTTGAGTTGTTATGGTTGAACCACTTATTGTGGCATTAAAAATACAAAGTGAATTTGCAAATAACTGGTTATGAATACCTAAACGAATTTTATGTGTTTCGTTTTTATTATTTTCCTCAAGCCCCATTACTTACTCGTTCCCTTTTGTAATTATACTTTAATTCTTTATGGTTTTCTATTTATAATAAAATTATTTTTTTTAAAACCAAAAAAAATATTCATTGTGACGTTTCATTATATTATTATCGACACAATCAAATATCTAGTCAAAGCTCCTCCCAGAGCCAATCCCTCAGACTACGCAAACACTATCTCAAAACACATTCCAATTTCAAGGCCTCCTTCACAACAAAAGTAAAAAAAATCTTTTTTGTGAGAAAATAAAAGACAGTTTAAAGTATGTAAACATTAATTATTATTTAAATAACCGTAACAACTACAACTAGTTATCAAAACATACATCATCGACTTACCAATAAATTTACATAAGAAAATTACAAGTAAATATCACAAGAAAATGACGACATTGTGATCATAAATGTTGTTGAACTATAATAATGTTTGTTGATTTTTGTTTTTTACAAAGAAAAGATTCGGCAAAATAAAACTCAGACCTCTAATATTGCAACTGAAATACCTAGTCTTAATTTAAAAACTAACTAATTATAACACCACATATAATGAAGTTATAATTAGTTAATTAAGAAATATTAAATGGTTTTTGAATGAGTTCTGACTAAATTTACAGCCAGCAATACTTCGTCCCATTTATTTTGCAAGCATGTTTGTCTTGCTGCAGCAACACCAAAGCGTTTAATTAACTGATGTGCCAATTCACGTTTATACTCAAAATCGCCCTTTACTGGATACTCACTCATATTTTCTTCTCCGGTTAACATAACATACTCCTTACATACACATGACACTCACTCATGATTTACTTGATAATCATACAATTATTTGCCCAATAATTATCCTTCTTATAGATATGAAGTATGAAAACCGTGTAAATTTATGGCTACAATTTTAATCAAATTAATTTATGCCGTTTCATTTTCAATAACAGAGCAACTCATATTTGAAAAAAAACTTCACCCATTCAATATTAATTGATCTAGGTCAATGAATTGAATTTCTGAACCCCTTACTGAATACATTATTCCATCTTATGGCACATAAAGGAGGCGAAAGACTTTTGCTCTCCTTGGAATTAATAAATTAATAATAGAAAACAGGGTTAAAAATGGCCTATCAACACAATCCACCCGCCACAAGCAGGCTTGCGCAGTCAATAGTGGCATCATGTCTGGCAATTGGCATAATTCTTGCGGTTTTAGTTGCCGGAAAAACGACTTCCGGTCCAATGCAGTTTCACGCTTTCATTGTTATCGCCGCATTTTTAATTGGCATCGTAGCCATATTCAATCTCGGCGGACGCATCAACGATGAAAAACACGAACCATCACCTTCCGGCGTATTTTACAATAATGGCGTTATTAAATACGGCATCATTGCTTCCATGTTCTGGGGTGTTGTCGGATTTACAGTTGGCGATGTGCTGGCATGGGAACTTGCTTTCCCGGTATTAAATTTTGATTTACCATGGACCAATTTCGGAAGACTGCGTCCACTGCACACATCGGCGGTAATTTTTGCCTTTGGTGGTAACGTTCTTATTGTCACGTCATTTTATGTTGTACAAAGAACTTGTAAAGCAAGACTTGCAGGTGAGATTGCCCCGTGGTTTGTATTCTGGGGTTATCAATTATTTATTGTGCTTGCCGCAACTGGTTATGTGCTGGGCGTTACACAGTCCAAAGAATATGCCGAACCTGAATGGTACGTGGATATCTGGCTTACCATTGTCTGGGTGACTTATTTATGCGTGTTCCTCGGCACTTTATGGCGCCGTAAAGAACCGCATATTTATGTAGCAAACTGGTTTTATCTGGCATTCATTGTAACAGTTGCCATTTTGCATCTAATTAATAATGCCGCGGTTCCAATTTCATTTGTCGAACCTAAAAGCTACATCATTTATGCCGGCGTTCAGGATGCATTGATACAGTGGTGGTACGGTCATAACGCCGTTGGGTTTTTCCTGACTGCTGGTTTTCTTGGTATTATGTATTATTTTGTTCCCAAACGGGCCGAACGTCCGATCTATTCATACAGATTATCAATCATCCATTTCTGGTCTTTAATATTCCTTTATATATGGGCCGGTCCTCATCATCTTCATTATACTGCTTTGCCTGACTGGGCACAAACACTGGGCATGACATTCTCTATCATGCTGTGGATGCCTTCATGGGGCGGGATGATTAATGGACTTATGACGCTTTCCGGGGCTTGGGATAAACTCAGAACCGATCCCGTTCTCAAAATGCTCGTTGTGTCCATTGCCTTTTACGGTATGAGCACATTTGAAGGACCGCTTATGTCGATCAAAGCCGTGAACGGCCTTAGCCATTATACAGACTGGACAATCGGCCACGTTCATTCAGGTGCTTTAGGCTGGGTCGCATATGTAAGTTTCGGTGCATTATATTGCATGACACCGTGGTTATGGGACCGTAAAGGTCTCTATTCACTGAAACTAGTAAATGTCCATTTCTGGATTTCTACCGTTGGCATCCTGCTTTATATCTGTGCCATGTGGGTTTCCGGTATCATGCAAGGCTTAATGTGGCGTGCTTATACAGAGCTTGGCTTCCTAGAATACTCATTCGTGGAAACCGTTGCCTCGATGCAACCATATTTCATCATCCGTGCCGTTGGCGGTTTGATGTTCATCATCGGTAGCCTCGTTATGGTTTATAATATCTGGCGTACTATTCTTGGTCATTCTGCTGAAGAAGCCACACCGGAAAATATTGATAATGCGATCGCTGCTCAAGCGCTCGGAGAATAAGGCAGTATTATGAAATTATTAGATAAACACGCATTTTTTGAGAAAAATTCCATTTTTCTATTAATCGGAATTCTGATCGTCATTTCGATTGGCGGTCTGGTTGAAATCGTCCCGCTTTTCTATCTGGAAAATACCATTGAAAAAGTAGAAGGCATGCGCCCCTATACACCGCTTGAGCTTGCCGGGCGAAATATTTATGTTCGTGAAGGCTGTTATAACTGCCATTCACAAATGATCCGCGCAACCCGCGATGAGGTGGAACGTTACGGTCATTATTCACTAGCTGCTGAAAGTATGTATGATCATCCCTTTCAATGGGGTTCAAAACGTAACGGGCCGGACCTTGCCCGCGTTGGCAATAAATATTCAGACGAATGGCACCGGGAACATATGATTAAACCAAGCTCCGTTGTTCCGGAAACGATCATGCCCGGCTATCCGTTTCTAGCCAAAGCCAACCTTAAATATTCTCAAATTGATATGGACTTGAAAGTCAATCAAATGATCGGCGTGCCTTATTCAGATGAACAGGTGGAAAATGCCATTGCCGACCTTAAAGCACAGCTTGATGAAGATAGTGATGATTATGATGCTTTCATAGAACGTTATCCAACGGCTCAGGTCAGGGACTTTGACGGCAATCCCGCAAAAATCTCTGAACTTGATGCATTAATAGCTTACCTGCAAATGCTTGGAACACTCGTTGATTTCTCGCTTTATAATGAATCCGAAAATAACAGATAGGAGAGCCTTATGACATATCAAGATGTATCAAGCTTTTCGCAAAGCTGGGGATTGGTTTTTCTGGTGGCAATGTTCATCGTCGCCTTTGCTTACGCCTTATGGCCTTCAAATAAAGATAAATTCAACGATGCGGCTAATAGCCCATTGGATGAGGAATAATCATGTCAGATGATAACAAAGAAATTGATGAAGTTACAGGTACCGATACTACCGGACATGAATGGGACGGCATTAAAGAGCTTAACACACCAATGCCAAGATGGTGGATTTATACCTTCATAGTATGTTGCATATGGGGGTTCGCTTATCAGTTCTTATATCCGTCATGGCCGCTTATTGACAGCTATTATGAAGGATATTTTGCAGAAACCCAACGTGACCGGGTTCATGCTGAACTGGCATCATATAACCAAATAAGAAATATCTCTGCGGATAAAATAAAATCTATGGATCTCGCTGCCATCAAGAATGATCATGATCTAAATATTTTTGCGTTAGAAGGCGGAAAAGCCGCTTTCGGTGATAATTGTGCGCCTTGTCATGGAACCGGTGCTCAGGGCTTTGTTGGTTATCCAAACCTCAATGATGATGACTGGATTTGGGGTGGTAGCTTGGATGATATTCATACAACTATTAATTACGGTATACGCGGGGTTCATGAGGATACCAGAATTAATGAAATGCCTGCTTACCTCAGGGATGAGTTACTGAACAAAGCGGAGATTAATGATGTTGTTACATATGTGGAAAGTCTAGCCGATAATTCTATTCACCCAGCCGCCGGAAGCAGTGAAATTTTTGCTGATAACTGCGCCTTATGTCACGGTGAAGACGGTAAGGGTTTGCAAGAGCTTGGCGCACCTGATCTAACGGATGCCATTAAGCTTTATGTTACTGATAGAGACAGCATGATCGATATCGTTTCTTATAGCCGCGGCGGCGTTATGCCGAGCTGGAACGGCCGACTTGATGAAGCAACCATTAAAAGTCTTGCTATTTATGTTCATACACTAGGTGGTGGTGAGTAAAAAAAATAGAGAGAATATATAAATAAGGTTATCATCACAGATCTGGCTTTGGGAGGTCTTCAGATTTGTGATATAGCCCAACCAAACAGGGTTTATAAATAATGGCAAATAAAACCGAAAATGCCGAAACTCCCTCTTCTGATAATGAGTTTCAGAAAGTAAGTCCCGCAAATGTCGAAGCCGTAAATAAAGCGGAAGACCGCTCGCTTTATGCGCCGCATAAAAAATTCATCCGCAAAGAGCGCAAGGAAAATTCAGAACAGCAAAATGGTTTATGATGCTTTTTACCTTGGGTATTTATTACATTACGCCTTGGATCAGATATGACCGCGGCGAAGGCATGCCTGATCAAGCAATTCTCATTGATATTGCCGGTCGACGATTTTATTTCTTCTTTATCGAGATTTGGCCACAGGAAGTTTATTATATCACCGGATTAATGATAATGGGTGGCATCGCCTTATTTCTGGTAACGTCCACCGCAGGGCGCATGTGGTGCGGGTATTCATGCCCGCAAACAATCTGGACCGACCTGTTTGTAAGTGTTGAACGCTTTTTCGAAGGCGAAAGAAACGCCCGTATCCGGCTTGATAAATCACCATGGAATTTCACTAAAATATATAAAAGACTACTTAAACACATTACCTGGATTTGGATTGCATTGCTAACTGGTGGCGCATGGGTGTTTTATTTTGCTGACGCGCCGACATTATTTAACCAGATCATTACTAATTCCGCTTCTTTTGATGCCTATCTCTGGATTGGGCTATTGGCTTCTTTCACCTATGTATTTGGCGGCATAGCCCGTGAACAGGTTTGTATTTATATGTGCCCATGGCCGCGTATTCAGGGCGTAATGATGGACGAAGAAAGTCTTGCTGTCATGTATAGGTATGACCGGGGCGAGCCACGTGGCCCTCATAAAAAGAACGAAACATGGGATGACCGTGGTGACTGTATTCAGTGCCGGCAATGTATCGTCGTTTGCCCAACGGGCATCGACATACGGGACGGTTTACAGCTTGAATGTATTCAATGCTCGCTCTGTATCGATGCCTGTAATAATATAATGACAAAAATTGGTCGGCCGCAAGGTCTGATCGCATACGATAGTCTTAAGAACTTTGAACGCCGCGCAAAAGGGGGGAAAAATGTTTTCAGAATTATCCGCCCGCGAACCATTATTTACAGTATTTTATTAATACTTGTTTCTGTGATTATGTTTTATTCCCTAATGAACAGATCAGAAATCGATGTGAATATCCTGCGCGATAGAAACCCACTTTTTGTCCAACTTTCGTCCGGCGATATCCGAAATGGTTACACCGTTAAAATAATGAATAAGTCAACGGCTGAACAACAATACTCTATTGAAGTGGACGGCATTGAAAATTTACATATCCGAATTGATGGCGTTGATAAATTTGATGAACATGGCGCCCCTATTATAACCGTAACGCGTGACAAGTTACGATCAATAAAACTATATATTTCTATCCCAAGAAATTCTTTGACGGCAGATAGTATGGATGTCAGGTTTAAAATAAAATCAATCGATAACGACGCTCAAGACGTTCAAGTAACATCATTTAAAGGACCAAAGTTATGACTTCAAACGTTAAACCATATACCGGCAAAAGAATCCTTGCCTGGTTTGTCGGGTTTTTTCTTGTCGTGTTTTTAGCCAACGGCATCATGACTTATTTTGCCCTTTCAACCTGGACAGGGCTTGAAACTGAAAATGCATATGTA
>JAESUD010000209.1 GCA_016763335.1 Emcibacteraceae bacterium
GTCCTGTGCTTCATCGATCAGGATATGGTCAATCCCCTCGTCCAGTTTATAAAGTATCCAACTGGCGCTGACATTCTCAAACAGGAAACTTACTTTTGAAATTAAATCATCATAATCAACCACATTACGGTTATTTTTGCGCTTTTTATAGGTATTGATCAGCTCAAACCCCATGCGAAGAATGGCACAGGTATTTTCAAATAATGTAAAAGCCCGCAGACGTTCATTTATGAACATCACCCGTTCCGCTTCCATAAATAAAATATCAACTTCATTAGGGTGTCCGTCGCCAAGTTTTTTTGTCATTAATCTTGCACGAAGTTCAAATTTTCCCGTTAAAAATATTTGCATATAATCTTCGAGTCTCTTAGGCCTGCCCTCTATATCGCCAAGCCAAGATAAAATATCTTCCCCTCGCTTAACATCTGTAGTTGAACCATCAAGCAAGACTTTGGCTGCTTGCGATAATTCGCTATGATCAAAATGATTATTATGGCAAGCAGCATCAATAATGGTCTTGCGGCTGTCAGTTTTTAGAAAACCTAACAATGTTTTTAACGACGAAACGACCTGAGAAAAATTTGATGAATTTCGCACAAATAATTGCTCAAGCCCGCCTCGTTCATTACTGAGGCTT
Organism: Emcibacteraceae bacterium; assembly: GCA_016763335.1. Taxonomy (GTDB): domain Bacteria; phylum Pseudomonadota; class Alphaproteobacteria; order Sphingomonadales; family Emcibacteraceae; genus Pseudemcibacter. The sequence continues at coordinate 638 of JAESUD010000209.1, forward strand.
TTCATTAATTTCGTAAATGTATCTTCTGCAAGTATGCTTGATAGATAGTTTAACGCTTTCGATAATTGATCATTTGTCCCGTCATCAATATCTTGTAACATTTTATCCTGAGAATGCCTTAGATGCTCATTGATTGTAATATCGTCCAGCAGATCAAAATTCGGTGATACTTTGGCTTCAATGGGAAAACGCCCGAGTAGTGATTGACAAAATGAATGAATGGTTTGAATTTTTAATCCGCCCGGCACATCAAGCACCTGAGCAAATAATTTGCGAGCAAGTACCATTTGACTATCTGTTGGTGATGTCCCGAGCACAATATTCAGTTCATTATAAAGCTCATCATCGGTGCGAGATATCCAACCAGACAAGCGCTTATTAACCCGGATGGCCATTTCCGCAGCGGCATTATTGGTATAGGTAAGACACAAAATTTTATTAGGCCGACTTCCTGCCAACATTAACCGTAAAACCCTGTTTGACAGAACAAATGTTTTGCCGGTTCCGGCAGACGCACCAACCCACACCGATGCTTTCGGGTCCGATGCCATTAATTGTTCAGGGGTTTGCTTCTCCATCATTCGTCGCCCCATTCTTTTGTACGGGCCAAATGATCGAACTCACCATACCCCGTAAAATCAGGACTAGGTTTATTTAAATATGGTGTCTCTGGCAAATCAAAGGTCGTGACAAGCTTGATCAAACCTTCATAAGCTTTATCCGCCTCTGCCGTTACATCAAATTTCTTTGCCTCATTAAAAAAAGTTATTGTTCCTGGCTTTTCGCCGCCCGATAATTTCCAGTATGATAACTCGTTGACAATTGATGACGGAAGCAGTGAAAACCCGCCCTTGATGGCAATAACCGCTTCAAGCGGCAGTTGCGGTGCATATCCCGCCTTTAACGCCCTGAGCGTTGGCGGCTGTCCGGTCTTATAATCAATAATACTAAGGGTGCCATCTGAAAACTGGTCAATACGGTCGACACGCGCACTTAATTTAAATTTTCCACCCGGCAAATCAAAGTCAATTTCGCCCTTGGTTTCTGTGGCCACGGTTTTTATAGTTTGCCTGCGCACGCGTTCCTCGGCGATGAACCATTTGGCAATCTGTTTGAAACGGGGCCACCAAAATGCCCTGACTGTTGGTTTATCAATGGCCTCTTTAAAATATTTTTCCCCTATCTTAATAAGGATTGTTTCTGCATCATCCGGCATATGGTCATGATAATCAGTCATAAACTCTTCAAGAATATCATGGATCATAATACCTTTATCAATGGCCCCGGGGTCCTGATCAAGATCATCAATTTTCTTAAGGCGCAATATTTTATTGGCGTAAAGACTATAAGGGTCCTGCATCCAAAGTTGAATTCTGGTGACTGACAGATCGCGAGGCCTTGCTGAAACCGGCGGGGTTGGTTTCGGCGGATCAATTTCAATTCTTTTTTGCGGATAATCTAGCTTTTGATGCCATTCAAGCCATTTTTCGCTTTCTACTGTATGATGATCATCGCCAATTATCGCATGCAACCTGCCGAGCCAACGGGATTTCACCGTTGGTGTACCATCATTTTTTTCCGACCTGGTAATCACAACATTTTTTGCCGATGCCGTCTGAACAAAGTCATGGGCGCTTAAGCCTATTTTTTGCTCAAGACCGGGAAGGCCAAAATCTTTTCTCATTGGGCGGCTCATCCACGGGTCGGCGGATGCTCCGGCGGCCATATCCCTTCGTTAAGACCAGACAAAATCATTAAATCTGCATGTTGAAGCCGTGCTTCAAGCGGCCCCCATATATTTAAGCGCGGATGTTGACCATATTTTTTTCTTACCGTAACACTGCTCATGAATTGTTCAAACAGTGCCGCATATTGATCCGGGGTAAAATTCCTTAAATAAGGTGCTGCATCTAATAACTCTTCAATGAGCTTTGCCGCCTCTTCACCGGCATCCCCTCGCCATAACAGCTTGTCACCCGGCATTTTATCCGTCGCAGCTAGCTTCTCGGCCATTTCCACATGAGCCAGAAGCATTTCAGCGAAACTGACATTGTCACGTTCAAAAAGTTCATCAAACGGAGCAATTATATCCCGAAACTCTATCCACCAATTTGTAAGCTCATCATCCACAGAACTTTCATGTTTAAGAAGCAGATCAATTCCCATTAGCCCCGGTGCGGGTCTTACACCTCTCAAACAAAAACGCTCAAAATTCCTTACTTTGGAGCGAAAATCACCAACATTCCATCCTGCCGCCATTAATGGATGCTTCATCGCACTCATCAACGAAACCGGGGACATTTTTTCAGAAACCATCTCCGCAAGAAGTCGTAAATATATTCCCGGCGCTGTATTAAAAAGCGGCGTACCCGCACTATCGTCAATATCAATATCCCAGCGTCTTAGCTCACCCGAGACCTGCCGGGCTAACATTCTGTCCGGGGTCACTAGGGCCGCTGTCTTGCCCGGCGTTTGAAGTTGTTCCCGCATCATCAGGGCGATTATGCCTGCCTCTTCGCGGATGCCGGGGGTAACAATTTGTTTAATGTCATTCATGGCGTTAATTGGCTGCCATTTAAGATCACGCCATAAATGGGTCATCTCCGCCGGACGCATCATTTCACGAAATAATTTGGTTTTTATGTGCTCTTCGTCTTTAGTACCCGACCAGCTATCCACCTCAATCCTATCCGCGCCAATCACCTCTAATAAATATTTCATGGTCGATTGCGGATGGGTATCTTCAATCGCTTCCCAGCTTTCATCATCAAGCAATTGATCAAGTCCCGGTAAAATCACCATGCCCTTTGGCAATCTGGTGATAACTTCGAGTAGCGCTGATGTCGCCTTAACAGAACCGGTTGATCCGGCGGCAATAATGGGAAACTCCGGCGGGTTTTCCAGCCACGTTTGCCGCAAAGCATATAAAAGGTTGTTTCGCCGAACGGCACTGTCCATAAAGCCAGTGCTTTCTAATATATCTGGCCAATGTTCCGTTAATATTTTTAAAAATTTCAGTGTTTCTTGCCAGTGAATGGCATATTCTTCCGGTACAATATCTGCCAAGTCATCAAAACTAACACCTTCCGTCTGAACCTGATCAAGCAAGCCCCCCAGAGCTTCTGCAAGCACGGCCGATCCTGCACTCATCGGCACATCTTCAGAGCTTTTTTCGTACCAAGAATGGATAATATTCATCAACAGCATTTGCCGCACATAACTCGGCACTGCCGGCTTGACACCAAGATCATCATAGAGTGCCCCCGCCCCCATAATCAGCCCATCCTCATCAACATCACCAATTGGTTGCATGTTGGGTAAAATAATAGAGCGACCATTTGTGTGGCGTAAGAAAGCGTCACGAAGTGAACGAACAGCCCGGCGGTTCGGCAATAAAATAAGCACTTCACTTAAGGCAAGCGGGTTTTCGCCGTAACGCTGCAAAATACCGCTGGCCAGCACATCGACAAACGATAGATGCGCGGGAATATTATAAAGTTCGGGATTTTTCCCAAGGCGTCTTGGCATTACTCCCCCTTAAGAAGTTGCTCCGTTTGAATAACAGATTCGGGCGTGCCTACATGATACCATGATCCCTCGTGAAGCAAACCATATAAACGGCCTTTTGCAGCAACTTGTTTAAATATTTTTCTTAAGGAAAAAATATTCTCAGAAATATTGTCAAAACACTCAGGACGAATGATTAAAATGCCACCATATAAATAATCGCTCAGCTCATCATCACCACGGAACTTCAATTGACCCGCTTCATTCATATGAAAGTCACCCGGCCCATCGTGACCAAACGCCTCGTCGCGCTTAATCAATAGCATTACAATATCCATATCGTCGCGCCACTCAGTGGCCAATCGTCCCAATGTATCCTGCTTGTCACTCGACCAAATCATATCAGAATTTAATATATAAAATGGGTCACTACCAAGCTTACCAAGCGCCTTTTTTACCCCACCACCGCTGTCGAGTAATTCATCCGTTTCATCAGACAGCGTTATCATAGGGCGCCAATCTAGCCGGTTTTCGACATAACTCTCTATCTGGTCCGCAAAATGATGTTTATTTATTACCGCATTTTTAACGCCCGCCCCAGCAAGGGCATCAAGCGTATAACTGAGCATTTCTTTTCCAGCTATTTTAATGAGAGGCTTAGGAATATTATCGGTTAGCGGTTTCATTCTCTTACCAAGCCCCGCAGCAAGTATCATTGCATGATGCGGCCCGGTTCCTATTGGCGCAAGCGCAACATCACGTTTATCCGGAACTTCATTATCCAGCCATTTTTTAATCTCGCCAAGCGTTAGATGCTGAAGGCAGCGTTCAAGAAGTCCCCAGACACGCGGTATTAGTTTAAGGTAGTTATCTTTACCATCACGATGGAACAGTCTGGCAAAAATACCGATAATTTTAATGTTCCTCTGGGCACCAAGGATCGCGTAATGTTCACGAAATAACGTTTCATCGCGCTGAAGGTTATTGGTAAAATATCTTATCATTTCATCTTCTATTTCAGGATCAACATCACGTCTCGCATCCTGCAATAATGAAACAAGATCATAAGCACTATGACCAATAACCGCATCTTGAAAATCAAGTTGGCCGATTTTCTCTCCCGGCAGATCAAGCAGGTTTTCTGCATGATAATCTCGTAGCACCAGGCATTCATTCGCCGAGCTTACCTTGATCAAAACATCTCGCCACAAATCAATGAATTCTGTTCTTTTAACAAAAGAAAGTTTTTTGCCGGTAAGTGCCGGATAGTACCAATCGCTAAAAAGCAATATATCAGACAACAACATATCCATATCATTCTGACATAAAATATGATCACCATCACCATGTGGCAATTTGCGAGGAGGTTTAATGCTATTGATTTTCAAGAGTTCATCAACAGCACCCAAGTATAATTTTCTTTCTTTTTGAGGGTCAACATCAAGAACCCTTTTAAAAAGGTCATCACCGTGGTCTTGAATTAATAACAAACCCCGATCAAAATCTTTGGCAAAAATTTGAGGGGCATTAAGGCCGCATTTGATAAGATATTCGGCAATTGCCACAAAGGGTCTGGTATCCTCAAATTCCGGCGGCGCGTCCATCAATACGGCTTTTTTATCCCCTAATGTGATACGGTCATATCTTCTGAATGATGCATCACCTGCAAGTGGCGTTATTGTCGCCGCACCCCACCCGATTTTCTCTAAAAATATTTTTATATGTTCTTTTCTAGTCATATTAAAGCTCTAACCCTTTGAGCCTGTCCTGCCAATATTTACTACCATTAAATGCAATATTTCTTGATCCTTCAGTTTCACCAATTGATAAATTTATTTCAAGATGTTCTTCAGGCAAATACCGACCCATTTTATCCGGCCATTCAATAAGGGTGATTGCAGTATCAAACCCATCTTCAATACCTAATTCAAAAACATCTTCCGCTTTTTCAATTCGGTAAAGGTCAATGTGCCAAACGGCTGGAATTTCAAGATCGTTGACAGATGGCTCATAAGTCTGCACAAGATTAAAAGTTGGGCTAGGAACGTCTTCATCGTACCCCAAAGAGTGAATTATTGCCCGGCAAAATTCCGTTTTTCCCGCACCGAGTTCACCATTAAGCGCTACAATATCTCCCGTTTTAAGTAAACATGCCAACTTGCCCGCCAAAAGTATGCTCTTTGACAAATCATCAAGATAGAAGTCTTTTATTTTCATATAGGTAACTGGTTCATTTAATGAATAATGTTGGAAGGTGATAATTCATCAGAAAGTGGGTTTTTTTTAGGCAATTTGCAAGTCATTTCTGTCCCGAGGCCTAAACTACTTTCAACCATTATGTTTCCACCATGTATTTCTATGAAAAACTTAACAAGAGACAACCCTAGCCCAGCTCCCTTACCTTTTGGAACGTTTGATCCCGTGTAAAACTTATCAAAAACATCTTCAAACTCATCATGGCCAATTCCAACGCCATCATCTTGTACGCTAATAAAATAATTAGCATCGTCTTGCCAAGTTTTCACTGAAATATTACCAGAATCGTTCGTAAATTTCACCGCATTGCTCAATAGATTGGAAATAGAATGCTGAATGCGTCGCTCATCCCCATAAACGTTGCCTATTGTTTTATCCAGCTTCACACCTAAGTGAATAGATTTTTGTTTTACCCGTTCGTCAAGTTTTGCCACAACAGCATTAATGGTTTTATTAATATCAAAATCTGCGGAGACGATATCAAAACCACCAGCCTCGATAACTGATAAATCAAGAATATCGTTAATAAGTTCAAGTAAATAATCAGATGAACTTATAATATTTCGCATATATTGGTGCTGTTGATCGTTAAGTGGCCCTTGATATTCTTTCTCCAGAAGCTCTGCAAAACCAAGAACACTGTTTAACGGATTTCTTAACTCGTATGACATATGCGCCAGGAAGTCAGTTTTAATATTTTGTGCTTCTTCAAGCGCTTCATTATGCTTACGGAGTGAATATTCAACCCGGTAACTATCAGTCACATCAATAAAGATTACCAACGAAGCCCCATCCGGTAACGGCACAAGCGAATAATTTATCACCTTTTCATTCTTAAGGATGAACTGTCCCGATGAAGCTTCTTTTTTAACTTCACCACCGACAATAAGCCTCTTAAATTCTTCAATCGGATCGACAATATCCAATAGATCACCGCAACGATTAAGTACATCAATGGCATGAGGGTTGGATTTTAAAAACTCTGATGATATTTCCCAAATATCGGAAAAACCGTCATTAGAAAGCTTGAGCAGTCCGTCAACACCAAACACGGCAATTCCTTCATGTAGGTTATCAAGCGTCTCGCGCTGCACCGCAATTAAGGTATTATAAGAACTTTCAAGCGTGAAATAATCGGTAACATCCTCATAAAACACAAGCATCCCGCCAAGCGGATGTTGTTGCATTACGACACGCAATGTTTTCCCATCAGGCAAGTGCAGCATAGATTCTACCGGATCGATTACTTTCGAATAGATATCAAGTTGTTTTTTCTTCCACTCCGGAAAGTTAGCTTGTTCTGGTAATTTTCTTGCCTCGTGAAGGGCTTCAAGAATTTCACCATAGTGAGGATGACTGAAGAGCAAGCTTTCAGGCAGCCCCCAAAGGCGAACATATGATTTATTATAATATTCAAGCCGCATAGCACCATCGAAAATTGCCACTGCAGAGGAAAACTGATCTAGAGCTTCTGCATAAGATTCCGTATGATCTGCTAGGCTTCCTCTTGCTTCTTCTAATTCTGTTATATCCTGTGCATAACCAAGGATGGCTTCTTTCTGGTCATCAATTTCATAGGGGATATTATGAAAATCCATTGAACGACGTTCACCATTAATGACAACGAAATGACTTTCCGAGCTTTCCTCACCGTCAAGGCTTACACTTTCAGCCATACTTTTGATACTTACACCAAGCGTATTAATCGCCAACTCAAGATTGTTTTCAATTACATTCTTATAATTTTCGCCATCGACCGCCTCTACATAAGCCATATTTACCCATTGAAGGTTAAGATCATCACTCCTAATCCACATAGGGAACGTCGCTTTATTAAGAGCATTTTCTAATAACTTTGCCCGGTCGCTTGTTTCTTGAGATTCAAGCGTTTGATAGCGTTGAATTTTTTCTGTAATAGTATTGTCTTTGATCCAAACCACACTGCAGTTTTCGCCATATTCATCAACATTAATGCGATTACCAGAAATCAAAAGATGCATATTAAATTGGTTAAGATCGATGATTTGTGAAAATTCAATACCGTTTGATAATAAATTATTTAAATTAGCTTCAAACTCTGCCTGATCAACAAGTGAAAACCTAGATTTCAAATCATCAATATTCTCAGGCACTGTTTCATCTTCGAATCTGATATCAATTGATGAACTGAGCAATAATTCCGTTTTATTATTCCACAAAAGAAAACTATCTTGACGCTGAGAAATCATTTTTTTTAAATAATCCTCGTTAATACGCGCTTTAACCAACTCCTTAGATAATTTAAGTCGTTGATACACTGTCCAAATTATGAATAGTATAGTTATGATAAAGAATAATATTAAGGAAACCAAAAATTGACTATTTTGATCCGAGTTAATATTTGTTCCATCAAAAATATCTGCTACAGAATAAGGGACATACACAGTATATGCCCATAAAAAAGCACTAAAAAACTTCATATTTAAAATCAGGCGAATTATCAGGGACCCCTTCACGGATATTAA
>JAESUD010000210.1 GCA_016763335.1 Emcibacteraceae bacterium
TCAAGCACCCCGCCAATACCGACACCACCGGAAATATGAACATTTTTTCCGATTTGTGCGCAGGAACCAACGGTGGCCCATGTGTCAATCATCGCCCCTTCATCCACATAAGCCCCTAAATTAACAAAAGACGGCATAAGCACTACATTCGGTGCAATATAGGCTGATTTTCGAACCACTGCACTCGGCACCGCTCTAAAACCTGCCTTATCAAAAGTTGCCTGATCCCAACCTTCAAATTTTGATGGCACTTTATCATACCAATGGCACTGATCCCCGGGGCCACCAGCGATCATTTTCATTGGATTTAGTTTAAATGAAAGCAACACTGCTTTTTTCAACCATTGATGAACGGTCCAGCTACCATTTTCTTTAGACGCAACCCGCGCTTGACCACTATCAAGTAAATTAAGCGCTTCATCAACCGCGTCACGCACTTCACCGCGTGTTGGAGTGCTAAGGGAGCTATTATTTTCCCATGCCTGGTCAATAACAGTTTGCAAGGACTGATCGTGCATTATCTGTTTCCTTTAGATATTAATTATCATCGCTGAACATATCCGTTAAGTTCACCCTGTCAAGTTACTTTGCAGCGCTCACTATATTCTTTAACCAGTGGGATAAATCCGCCACCGTATGATCAATATTTTCTTTATTTTGACCATTATCAGACCAATGGGTATTGGTTGGCAGCCAAACCGTCGTCATGCCAAGTTCCGCAGCCGGATTTAAGTTGCCTGCAATATCTTCAATCATGATAGAAACATTTGGATCAATGGCAAACTTTTTAAGCATTTTATGATAACTGCGCATATCTGGCTTTGGTAAAAATTTAGCGTCATGAATATCAAATATATCTTTAAATCCACCTTCAAGACCAATATGAGAAAGAACGTTTTTTGCATAATTGGTCGAAGCATTTGTATAGATAAATTTTTCACCGGGTAATTCAGCCAGCGCCTCATTTAAAACTTCATTGACCTTAAGCACTGTAAAATCAATATCATGAACAAACTCAAGATATTCATACGGGTCTACACCATGTTCGCTCATCAAACCTCTTAACGTTGTACCATAGTTCATGAAAAAATGCTTTTGCCGCTTTTTGGCCTCTGTATAAGAGACACCAAACATTTCTTGAATAAAAAGCCCCATATTATGATCTACTTGCGTAAATAAATCGGTCTCGTGAGAATAGAGAGTATTATCAAGATCAAATACCCAATATTTTATTTCTCCCAAATCGGGAAATTCATCTGTGTTTTTATTCAACATTTCTCAGCCAATTATTAAGTTCGTAAACCAATTGTTAATACAAATTCAGTACATTTAAATCCAATGAATTTTTAAGTAATATTAACAAAATATATCGATTTGGGCATCATGGACAGTAATATTGCACGCATTCTTTCTAAAGCTCGCACCTCTGGGCACAAAAGTGATTCAGAGAATAGCGTAGAACATAGCAACGAAGGTGCCATTATTCCACAAAATATTATCGAGAACCTGAGCGGTCCTGCACTGCTCACGGACAGTTCACTTAATATCCTTGAAAAAAACATATATGCCGACAATCTAGTCTCAGCTTTTCAAAACAGACATCCAATAGTTCACGGCATTATCATTCGCTGCCTGACCAATGGTTGCCCTGAAAATCAGAAAATAACATTAGAAGATGAAAGCGGAGCGCGTCATTATGATCTATTTGCTTTTCCGGTAAAGGCGAAGGGAAAAGACAACTCGCAAATATTACTGTTTGGCAAAGACACCACCGCAGAGCAACATCTCACCAATGCACTCGTGCAGTCGCGACAAATGTTCAAAGACCTCGTGGCTTGTTCCACTGACTTTGCCTGGGAAACGGATAATAAAGGCCGTTTCAAATATGTCTCGCCAAATGGTATATTGGGTTACACCGCTTACGAACTCAATGATAAACGAGCTGCTAATCTTATTGTGGGTCAGGACGGGCTTAACCCGTTTGATACACTTGATGCCATCCACGATGTCGAAATATGGCTCCAGCGCAGTGATGGTGCATTTGCCTGCGTTCAAGTATCAGCCAATCCTATCATAGATAATAATTCCACATGGCAAGGTGCTCGCGGCGTATGCCGCGATGTAACAGAAATGCGTGAACGCGAAGCATCTTTACGCCGTGTTATGAAAAGCGAGCAAGTCCTTAAAAAAATCATCTCAACCATTCGTGATGAAGTCGATCCCTCAAAAATATTACATACTACGGCCACTGCTGCACTTGACGGTATATCCGCAAAACAAAGTTATATTGTAAGCATCGAAAAAAACGACGACGCAGATATAAAGCTGGAATTAAAAGCCCAATGCACCGAAAATTCAGATAGTGCCTTAATAGAGACTTTAAGCAAAAGGGCCATGTCAATTTGCAAAAATTCACAAGAAACATTGCCCACAGCTTATATGGAAGAACTGATCGATGGCCAACAAGTACTCATCGGGTTTTCAAAACACCATAATAAAATCAACGGCGTAATGTTCATCGTTATCGATGATGAAACAAAAACTTGGAACAAAGAAGAAAAATCTTTGTTTATGGGCATTGTAAATCATCTTGGTATTGCATTTGAACAAATTAAAAATTATGAAACGCTTGAACGACTTTCTAATACAGATGAGCTTACTTCACTTTTCAATCGCCGTGCTTTTAGCGAAAAAGTTAATAAACGTCTTACCATTCAAAATAGGACCAAGCAGACCTGCGCCCTCCTCTTCACTGATCTTGATAACTTTAAACAGATTAATGATGTATATGGTCATGCAACCGGAGATGCCGTTCTTAAAAAATTATCAAAATTATTACAAAAAAACACACGAACAGCGGATTTTTGCAGTAGGTTAGGCGGCGATGAATTTGCTGTCTGGCTTGAAAATGTTGATGAAAAAAGCGCTGCACGTCAAGCTAAACGAATTCTTGACGGTGTAAATGAGTTAAAAGAAATCGCAGATAATAAAGATAAACCACTTTCGCTCTCCATTGGCATAGCCCTCAGTGAACCCGCTTCAATACAAAATCTCGATTGCTTGATGGAACAAGCGGATAAAGCACTTTATACCGTTAAAAATAACGGCAAGTCAGGCGTATCGCTATATCAATCGGAAAATTTTAAATGATCCTTAATTTATTTAAAAAGAAAGAAACAAGAGTTGAAAACCTGTCTTCTTATGAAGGAGCAAAAGAGGCTCTTGAAGCAAAGAAAAATGATGACAAAATGATCCTTGCAGGTGGCGAGAATACACCGCAAGAAGTATTATACTATCTCGCCGAAGATACGTCCGATGAAATCAGAAAGAAAATCGCCAGTAATTCCAATACTCCTTTGCAAGCCGACAAAATCCTTTCAAATGATGAGAACGAAGATGTCAAACATGAACTGGCACGAAAAATTGCCCGTTACTTTCCCAACATTTCCGAAGATGGCACTGCGCAAATACGTGATAAAGCTCTTGAAATGATCGAAATTCTTGCCAATGATCAATTACCGTCCGTAAGACAGATTTTGGCTGAAGAGCTTAAAACATCAAATACCATTCCGAAGCATATTGCCCTTAAACTAGCCAACGATGAAATATTATCAGTATCCGCGCCTATCCTTGAATATTCGCCTTTATTAAGTGATGCTGACCTTAAAGAAATTATTGCTGCCACAACTTTGAACGGCGCACTTGAGGCCATTGCCAATCGCGGCGAACTTAGCGAAGATTTATGCGATGCCATTGCTTCTACGCTTGAAATTCCGGCTGTATCAAATTTGCTCGCAAATCAAAATGCGCAAATCCGCGAAGAAACGCTGGATAACATCATAAATGAAGCCCAAAATCAGAATATCGAAGTTTGGCATGAACCACTGGCAAAACGCCCTAATCTTTCGGTGCGCGCAATGAAACGTATCGCTACATTTGTCGCTTCATCTCTCGTTGATACCATGATCACTGATAATCACCTTGATAGTAAACAAGGGGAAGAATTACTGATCCGGGTCAGGGACCGTATTACAGATGAAAAACCGGAAAATAGTGATCAACGTCCCCTTGCCGAACAGGCAGCAGATCTTTTTAAACGTGGCGTTATTGACGATGAGTTTATCCAAAATGCCATCAAGAATAAACAGCGTGAACTCGTTATCCAGTCTCTAATACTTATATCAAATATCCCAGATAAATCAGTGCGCAGCATCCTGAATAAGAAAAAAGGTTCCCTCATTGTTTCCCTCGCTTGGAAAGCCGAGTTAAGCATGCGTACGGCAATGTTTATGCAGTCGGACCTCGCTCGCGTGCCATCTGCAGATTTTATCAATGCCAAAAACGGAGTTGATTTTCCTACATCCGATGACCAGATGGAATATGAAATCGCGTTGTATGAATAGCCCGATTAAAACGATTAATTTATTTCCAAACATCCAATAATTTTTGATTGCGGGTCTCTGTGCTCTCATCCCAAACGGCTTTTCCTTTACCGCTTTTATAATATTTTACCGCTGCTTCATGATAAGGGAATATTTGCGATGAATGGACAAAATCCTCAATCCGTGAAGAGGCAATACTGCTAAATTCTTTTTGCATTTCCGACCATTTTGAATGCAGCACGTCTAAAACTCTTTCCACTTCCTCATCTTCAAGGTTTGACGGAACCATTAGATAAATATCCATTGAAGATATCAGTTTATCAAATTCAGCAACCGGATAATCGCTCGCTTTAACCGCATATGTACCAAAACCTGGCGCAGTTGAACTAACATATTTTTCCGCTGATGGGTCTTGCTCAAAATCAAGCACGCGTATGCCCACTGTGGCATTGGCTTTTTTAACAATCCCCATCCTTAAACTACCGGGTGTCGCGTCGGCATTACCCTCGATGACCGCTTCCATTCCCTGTCCAACGCCGGAAACCGTTATCACCTGAACATCATCTTCACTAAGCCCGCCCGCTTCTAACATTGCGCCAGCCATTAAATTAATCGCTGTTGCTGCTGTAACTTTAAGTACTACTTTTTTACCTTTAAGATCAGCAAGTGTTTTAATGCCCGAATCTTTACGGGCCATAAAAGCAAACGGCATTGCCCAAAGACGCGCTACTGCACGTAAATTTTTATTCGCTTCCCGGTTAATACCTGCATAAGCTGTACCACCATCAACCATTGATGTTAGGCCAAATTCAAGATCACCATTATTTACCAAAGGGATAAATACGCTTGGCCCTATATAGGGCTGCGCCGTAACCCTGATGCGTAATTCTTTCTGCATGTGTTTGGCAAACACCGTTCCAAACATATGCATTGAACTACCGGCAAAGCCTGTACCAAGATTTAATTGTCTGCGTGCGGCTTCTGCAGGGATAATAAAACCGAATGAAAGCACACCGATTAAAATAATTGACTTTAGTTTGCTTATGCATGTTCCCATTGGTAAAGTTTTCTTCCTGATTTTATCGTTATAAATTTATTTCCCAAATATTATATCAATCTTTTGGCGGGGTATATGGAATAATTTTCTGGTCAATTTTACCGAAGACAGTTTTATTTTTCTTATCAAAAATTTCAATTTCTATTCTGTCACCAAATTTCATAAAGGGTGTGGACGGAGTGCCATTTTCTATTATTTCCAAACAACGAACCTCGGACAAACAGCTTGATCCATTCACTGATCCCTGATTTGCAACCGTTCCCGAACCAATAACCGTTCCCGCCATTAACGGTCGCGCCTTGGCAGCATGTGAAATAAGCCGGCAAAAATCAAAAGTCATATCAATGCCCGCCTCGGGTTCGCCAATTTTTTTACCGTTTAATATACTGTGAATAGGCAGGAGTAACTTGCCACCGTCCCAAGCATCACCAAGCTCATCCGGGGTCACAAACACTGGCGCAAATGACGTCCACGGCTTTGCATGGATAAAACCAAACTGCTTTACAATTTCATCTGGCACAAGATTTCTTAAAGTTACATCATTTAAAAAGGAGATAAGCTTAATATGTTTTGCGGCCCCTTTTACCGTTGTACCAGCAGGTACGTCGTCGGTAATAACGGCAATTTCCGCTTCAAAATCTATACCCCATTCTTCTTTTTCAAACGGAATATCATCATTTGGCCCTAAAAAAGCATCCGAAGCTCCCATATACATTAACGGATCAGTCCAAAAACTATCGGGCAAAACAGCATTGCGGGTTTTTCTAACCAATTCAACATGAGTAACGTAAGCACTACCATCCGCCCAGTGGTAACAACGCGGCAACGGCGCATCACACTGCGCCGGATCAAATGGGCTACCTGCGATCACACCTTTTTCAAGGTCATCATATATGGCCTTAAGCTTTATTTCTGTATTGCTCCAGTCATCAAGTGCCGCCTGCATTGTCGGTGCGACTTCCCCCGCGCTGACACAGCGTGATAGATCGCAAGAAACAATAACAAGCGTTCCATCACGCCCTTTTTTCAATGATGCAAGTTTCATTCTATATTACTTTCTATGAGTTATATGAGATAAAAACAACCTACATTCATTGTAAATGTTAGTCTAGTATCTATGCATTAATTTATAGATCATTCGCCCCGCAGATTTTAACATCATGAAAGTTTCATATTTCTATGATAAATATTACATCCTAAACCTTCATAGTATGGAAAAATAAGGAGAAAAAATGAGTTTTTCACGTAGAACATTTGTTGCAGGCGCCTGCACACTTGCCTTCTCTGGGCTTTTAAAAGGTTTAGCGGTAGGGTCAACCGCGTCTAACAAAAGTGTTACAGGTTATGGCTCATTGGTTCCCGACGACATTCTCGATTTACCACAAGAGTTTTCATACAAAATCATATCCGCTTTTGGTGATAAGATGAATGACGGTTATCTCGTGCCGAACAAGGCTGATGGTATGGGATGTTTCGCCTTAGAAGGATCAAAAGTTGCTCTCATAAGAAA
>JAESUD010000211.1 GCA_016763335.1 Emcibacteraceae bacterium
AAAACTGTCGGCCTGACCGACACAAGAAACAGCCAATTTCTGCCACCCTTCAAGCGAAAGGTCATTTTCACGGGATAACGTAGAGTCAGCAGTAGCAACATGCATTTCGCCAAGTGCCGCGCCCAACTGGAAACAGTTTTGCACAGTTGGATGATCAACTGACAATCCATCGAGAAAGCTGATTAATGCGGCGGGCCTTGTACATAGCTCTTTTAATATATTGCCGTCTTTATCAGCAATCGGAATAGCACAATTGATACCTTTTTGCGCGAGGTGATCCATAAGCCCTAGGAAAAACGGCAAGTCAGCCGCATTAACGCGTTTTTCGTATAATGTCAGAATAAAATGTTCTTTCGTCGTTGAAAGCAAAAAATTTGAATTTTCAACACCCTCGGCTATCCCTTTAAAAGAAACAACCTCACCCACATCATATTCTGCGATAAACAAGGCAATTTCATCCGCGCTTACATTAGTATATACTGCCATAATCAATCATCCTTCAGCAATATTGCGGGTACTTTGAAAGTAACATTTTCCTCAATGGTAAGAATATTTTCAATATTCGTATTATATCGTTGTTTGAATGCGTCTATCACCTCTTCAATAAGGACTTCCGGCGCGGATGCACCCGCTGAAATACCAACTGCACCAATATCGTCAAACCAATCCCAGTTTATTTCCGATGCTCTTTGAATAAGCATCGAACGACAACCGACTTTTTGCGCCACTTCCACAAGCCGACACGAATTTGAGCTATTAGGAGCGCCAATAATCAAGACGATCTCTACCTTTTCAGCTAATGCTTTAACGGCATTTTGGCGATTGGTTGTCGCATAGCAAATATCTTCTTTCTTAGGGTCATGTATTGACGGAAATTTATTTTTAAGCGCAGCAATAATGTCAGATGTATCATCAAGCGATAATGTCGTCTGCGTAATATAAGCAACATTATCGGTATTATTTATCGTTAACTTTTCAACATCTTCCGGGCTTTCCACCAATTGTATAGCGCCCTTTGCCAACTGGCCCATTGTACCAATAACTTCAGGATGCCCTTTATGGCCGATCATCACGATCTGCGCACCTTGGCGGTCATACCGCTCTGCTTCACGGTGAACTTTACTGACCAATGGGCATGTTGCATCAATATAGAGCATTTTTCTGTTTTGCGCATCAGCGGGAACAGATTTAGGAACCCCATGCGCGGAAAAAACAACAGGCTTATCAGACGGCACTTCATCAAGTTCATCAACAAATATTGCCCCGCGCTTAATCAGCCCTTCCACAACATATTTATTATGAACAATTTCATGACGCACATAAACCGGCGCACCGTACTTTTCCAACGCCATTTCAACAATTTGAATAGCCCGGTCAACGCCTGCGCAAAAACCGCGCGGATTAGCAATATAAAGCTTCATATTTTTTTCACTCATAACATGACTTTATACACATTGTTTGTTCAAATTCAAGCAAGCTGAATTAATATTTTGGATTAAAATCAGCCATACAGTCCACGCAAAGAACATATGAATGATGAGGATCATTCATTTTGCTAAACAGAGACAGTTTTCGTGTGATTTGCCTAATTAAAACCTGTTCCGGCTTGTTTTTATGCGCCCTAATAAAAGCTGATAATGAACCATCACTATCAATTAATTTTGCAATTATCTGCATTTTAAATGGCATTTCATCTTCCCAGTGCGTCACTTTATAATTGGTAAGATCTGCTCTCGCTGCCGCGGCTTCAATGGCCTGATCAATATTACCAAGATGATCAACAAGGCCAATTTCAAATGCCTTTGCGCCGCTCCAAACGCGGCCTTGTGCAATTTCATTCACCTGTTCCACGGTCATGTTTCGTCCTTCGGCAACCAGCTTTAAAAACCGATCATAACCATTTTCAATATTGCTTTGAATTATGTTTTTCACTTTTGGTGGAAGTGGCATATTTATACCTGCCGTTACCAGCGGTGTCGTGCCAACCCCATCGATAGTAATACCGATCGCTGCGAGCGTACCTTGTATATTCGGAATAGCACCAAAAATACCAATCGAACCGGTAATTGTCGTGGGACTTGCCCATATTTCATCAGCATTTGCAGATATCCAATATCCGCCCGATGCCGCAACTGATGCAAAGGAGGCAATAACAGGTTTACCCGCCTTTTTAAGAAGCAATACTTCTTGGCGAATAATTTCAGAAGCAAACGAACTGCCTCCCGGCGTATCTACCCGCAGGACAACCGCCTTAACATCATCATCAAGTCGTGCTTGTCTAAGCTGCCTTGAAAGTGTTTCACCACCAACAGTACCTTGCGGCATATCACCATCCATAATAGTACCGACGGCATAAATAACGGCAATAATATTTTTATTTTTGTCAAAATCAGGAATGCCATTTTTTGAAGATAAATAAGATATGAAATCAATTTGATTTATGCTGTCATCATTTTCACCAACACCTACTAATTCCTGCATGTAGGCCACCCACTCTGCCCGCGTTTTAAGGCCATCAATCAATGAATTTTGTAGTGCCAGCTGCCCAAGGTCACCTTCAACTCCCGCAAGAAGCTGATCTGCATTATTTATACCTTCTCTAAGGACATTTTCATCAATTGATCTTTGTTTAGATATTTGAGCAATATAAGCATCCCAAAGATCACCATATAAAATAAGGCTCTCTTCTCTTGCTTCATCCGACATATCACGCCGCATGAACGGTTCCATAGCCGACTTATATTTACCCACCCGGAAGACCTGCACTTCTGCTTTTATTTTTTCGAGGAAATCAAAATAATAATTCTGATAACCACCATATCCATATAACAAGGCAGTCCCTTGCGGGTGCATGTAAATTTCATCAGAAAAAGACGCAAGCAAATATGCGGATTGGTCATAAAGGCTACCATAAGAAATGACTTTTTTACCACTCTCTTTAAACTTCTCTAGTTTGCTACCTATATAATGAAGTTTTGACGGATAAGCGCCGCCAAAGCGGCTAAAATTAAGGACCAGTGTGCTAATATTATCATCCTGTGCCGCAAGTTCAATCGCCCTCGTTACATCACGCAAGCGGGTATTGGAGCTATTACCACCACTGAGTATTTGCTCATAAGGATCGCTACTAAATTCCTCTTGCTCAACAATTGTTCCTTTAAAATTAATGACTAAGGCGCTATTTTCTTGTTTGAATTTTTTGTCATCCGAACTAAAAAACAAATTACCCAAAACCAAGCATAGGACGACCATCATCACGATAAAAAAGAGAAATGTCCCCACAAAAGATTGTAGGTTTCGCACAAATTTCCAGAAAGATTTAATAAAACTCATTTAGTCCTCATCCGCTCAATATAATAAATAACTATGCTCTTATAAAGTGATCGCAAGAACACTCAAATTCAAAGCTTTAATAGAATTACTTTATATTATGACTATGATTGACTCTTCATGCAATCCCCCTATTATGACCTTTGCTATTTTCTTTGCGGGAGAGTCTTATTTAGAAGACGCCGAAGGAGCAACCGCCCCGGAAACTCTCAGGCAAACGGACCGCAAGAATTAAAGCACTCTGGAAAGTGAGGTTTACGCCTCCACCGACGGGGTAAGCCTAGTGTGTATTATATATGTATTAGGTCAAATCTCTCAGGTATCCATGACAGAGGGGGCACCAATGGCACGGGTATACGTGCCAAACGTGCTAACTCTGGAGAAAATAAATGAGTGCTGAAAATAGTGATCTTTTAAAGACCCCTCTATATTCACTTCACGAAGAACTCGGTGGCAAGATGGTACCGTTTGCAGGCTATTTAATGCCTGTTCAATATCCACTTGGTGTCATGGGCGAACATAATCATACACGCGAAAAAGCTGGTCTTTTTGATGTATCCCATATGGGTCAGGTCGTAATCAAAGGCGACGGCGCCGATAAATGGCTTGAAACCCTGGTTCCCGGAAACATTGTTGATCTAAAGCAAAACCGAATTCGTTATACGATGTTTACCAATGATCAAGGCGGCATTTTAGATGACCTTATGATCACCAGACGTGAAAATGATATTTTCATGGTCGTCAATGCTGGCTGTAAAGAACAAGACATTGCCCACATGCGCAAGCACCTTCCTGATCATTTAGAACTTATTGAACTTGCTGACCGTGCCCTTGTGGCCTTACAGGGTCCACTTGCCGCAGAAGTCATCACAAGATTTACTGCAGGCGCAGATGAAATGAATTTCATGTCTTATGCTGAGGTTCAAATTTGCGGTGCAGACTGTTTTATCAGTCGCTGTGGCTATACTGGTGAAGATGGCCATGAAATATCCATTCCCGCTGATAAGGCCGAAGAAGTTGTCAAAGCTTTGCTTGCTGAAACAGAAGTTGAAGCCATTGGACTTGGCGCAAGGGACAGCCTTCGCCTTGAAGCGGGGCTTTGCCTTTACGGACATGACATTACAGAGAAAACAACACCGATTGAGGGGTCGTTACAATGGTCCATCGGCAAACGTCGCCGCGAAGAAGGCGGTTTTCCGGGTGCTGAAAAAATACTCGAACAGTTATCAAGCGGTCATGTTGAGCGTAAAAGAGTGGGTATTTTACCAGCCGGGCGTGCCCCTGCCCGCGAAGGCACAGAAATTTTAGATGCAGATGACAATGTCATTGGCGTCATCACAAGTGGCGGCTTTGGCCCGACATTCGGCGGCCCGGTCGCCATGGGTTATGTTAACGCTGAAAATTCACAATCCGGCACGCCGGTCTTTCTTCAGGTGAGAAAAAAGAAACTTGAAGCAAAAATCGCCAGCATGCCTTTCGTTAAACAAAATTATTACAGAAAACCAAAATAAGAGGGAGAATTATTATGACAATTTATTATTCAGAAGATCATGAATGGATCAATGTTGAAGCAGGTGTTGGTACAGTAGGAATTAGCGAATACGCACAAAATGCCCTTGGCGATATCGTGTTTGTTGAAGTGCCGGAAGTTGGCGATGATTATGCAAAAGGCGATGAAGTAGCAGTCGTCGAGTCCGTTAAAGCAGCATCAGAAATATATTCGCCGGTAACAGGCGAAATTACCGCCATTAATGAAGCCCTCGAAGAAAATGCGGCACTCGTCAATTCATCACCCAACGGCGATGGCTGGTTCTTTAAAATTAAAATTTCCGATGAAAATGAACTTGAAGGCCTGATGGATGCGGACGGTTATAAAAAATTCATTGCTGGTTTAGAATAAAACAAGGTTTTAAATAATATGCGTTATTTACCACTATCATCCGATGATCGGGCAGAAATGCTTGATAAAATCGGGGTTAAGGAAATAGACGATCTATTCGTTGATGTTCCCCCTCATGCTCTTTTAAAAGGACTTCTTGATCTTCCACTTCATATGACAGAAATGGAAGTAGAACAAAATTTTGAAGCCTTCGCTGCCAAAAACGTCTCTGCAGGATCAGGGCCCTTTTTTGTTGGCGCAGGGGCTTACCGGCATTATGTCCCGAGCAGTGTTGATTATCAACTTCAACGCGGTGAGTTTCTAACAGCTTATACACCATACCAGCCGGAAATATCACAAGGTACCCTGCAAACGTTATATGAGTTTCAAACGCAAGTTGCCCAGATTACCGGAATGGATGTGGCCAATGCGTCTATGTATGATGGTTCCACAGCCTGCGGGGAAGCGGCCCTTATGGCAAGGCGCATTACCCGTAAAAATAAAGTAATCGTCAGTGGAAATCTTCATCCTCAATATATTGACGTTGTTAAAAACGCGACAAAACATACGGACGGTATAGTTATTGTATCCGAAACAACTGTCAACAAACCTGAAAATTTATTGGATCAAGTCGACGCCGACACCAGCTGCGTCATTGTTCAATATCCGGACTTCTTCGGTAATATAAATGATTATACTGCCCTTGCAGATGCCCTACATGAACAGAAAAAAATTCTCGTCATTGTAACCACAGAAATTGTGGCACTTGGTGCTATTAAATCCCCTGGGGAAATGGGCGCGGATATTGTGGTTGGTGAAGGACAGTCAATTGGTAACGGCCTTAATTACGGCGGCCCTTATGTGGGACTATTTGCAACACGGCAAAAATATGTAAGACAACTTCCGGGCCGCCTGTGCGGCGAAACAACGGACGCCGACGGTAAACGTGGTTATGTACTGACACTTTCGACGCGCGAGCAGCATATTCGCCGCGAAAAAGCCACCAGTAATATATGCACGAATGCTGGACTTTGTACGCTCGCCTTTACCATTCATATGACTTTGCTTGGTGAAGTTGGCTACCGGCAGATGGCAAAGATTAATCATGCTGGTGCGGTTAAGTTAGCCGGAAAATTAAAAGAAGTTGACGGTGTTGAATTACTCAATTCCACATTCTTCAATGAATTTACCGTTAGGCTTAATAAAAACGCTGCCGAAGTTGTCGAAGCACTTGTCGAACATGATGTAATCGCCGGTTTGCCTGTTTCAAGGCTGTATCCAAATAATCCGGATTTTGCTAATGATCTAATCATTGCCGTAACGGAAACCACATCAGAGGACGATATGGATATTTTGGTAAGTGAACTTAATGAGGTGCTATCATGTTAAATAATCAAGGACGCCCAACCGGCGTGGACGGCGCCAAAAATGTAGGATCAGCAACTGGGTTTGCAACTTATACCGGCAGCCGTGGACTTTCTCAGGTTGAAGGCCTGATATACGAAATCGGTGATGTCAAACGTACAGGTGTTGACTTTCCCGAGGTTGAAGACTTTGAAAGCTGCCTAGGCGGAATGGAACGTAAGGAAGAAATAGGCCTTGTCGGACTGTCCGAACCGGAAACCATGCGCCATTATACGCGCCTTAGCCGTAAAAATTATGCCATTGATCTTGGTCTTTATCCGCTTGGGTCTTGCACCATGAAGCATAACCCGCGCATCAATGAAAAAGTTGCCCGTATACCCGGTCTGTCCGATGTTCATCCACTACAACCGATTAGCACAACGCAAGGCGCGCTTGACCTGATAGATACGCTGGCTCATTGGCTTAAAACCTTAACAGGTATGCCAGCAGTTGCCATGTCACCCAAGGCGGGTGCCCACGGTGAGCTTTGTGGCCTTATGGCTATTCGTGCCGCGCTTGAAGCAAAAGGTGACGCCCGTTCAATCGTGCTTGCACCAGAAAGTGCCCACGGCACAAACCCGGCGACGGCAGCACTATGTGGATATAAAGTAAAACCAATTCCGGCCACAGCAGACGGGCGGGTTGACCTTGCAGCAATGAAAGAAGCCCTTGGCCCTGATGTCGCGGCAATTATGGTAACAAACCCGAACACCTGCGGACTTTTTGAGCGAGAAATCATCGAAATTGCCGATGCGGTTCACGCCATTGGTGGATATTTTTACTGTGACGGCGCCAATTTTAACGCCATAGTCGGTAAAGTACGCCCGGGTGATCTTGGTGTTGATGCCATGCATATCAACCTTCATAAAACATTTTCCACCCCGCATGGCGGTGGTGGTCCGGGCGCAGGTCCGGTTGTGCTTAGCGAAGCCCTCGCTCCCTACGCGCCAATTCCTTATGTGCTTGCTGGCGAAGAAAGCTTTGAACTTGTCGAGCATGATGTGGTTGGCGGGAAAAGCTTTGGCCGCATGACAGCATTTCACGGTCAAATGGGTATGTGTATTCGTGCCCTTGCCTATATGATGTCACATGGTGCTGACGGGCTCGCAAAAATTGCTGAAGACAGCGTCCTGAACGCAAACTATGTTCTCGCGTCCCTTAAAGACGTCATGAGTGCCAGTTATGATGGGCCCTGTATGCACGAAGCATTATTTGATGATCGTTTCTTAAAAGACACCGGCGTAAGCACTCTGGATTTTTCCAAAGCGATGATTGATGAAGGCTATCACCCGATGACCATGTATTTCCCGCTGGTTGTTCACGGCGCTATGCTTATTGAGCCAACAGAATCAGAAAGCAAAGGTTCCGTTGATCAATTTATCGGCATGATGCGACATTTGGTTAAAGCCGCCAAAGAAGGCGAAACAGAACGTTTCTTAGGGGCACCTTATAATGCACCGCTCAAACGGCTTGATGAAACTGCCGCCGCGCGAAACCCCATACTGCGCTGGCGTAAAACAGAAGAAGAATAAATAAAAGGCGGCTTTAATAGCCGCCTTTACTTTTATAGTACAAAGAAACTATTTGGTTGTTTGCACAACCATTTTAAATTTTTCACAGGTTTCTAATTCTTTATCCCACATTAACCGCTCACTCAATGTCTCAAGTGCTCTACCATATAAATGCAAGTGGCGAGTATTAACGCCGTCTTTAATTTCTATAGCGTGAATATCGTCGGCAAGCAATCCTACGCCCTGCCCCGGTTCAACAACAACAGTCTCTTTCTGGCTAATTTTCCGATCCCCCGGCACTAATGGGCCGTCTGTTTCGGGCTCAAACAAATAATTATACTCTTCGCCTTCAACGGCAGCAATGCAAGCCCACGTCGTATGATTATGGGGCGGGGTTTTCTTACCCGTAAGCATAACATTTAAATAAAGTGCGTAACTATCATCATCATCCTGAGAAATTAAATATCTGGTATGGACTTGTCCGTCTGTTGGTGCGGAAAATTCTTGTTCGTTCCAAAATTCTTTGTGATCCGCAATTTTCACCAGCTTTGATCTAATATCATTAATATTTTCTCGGCTGACCTCAACTGGCCCGGCTAAACTACGAACGTTATCCAATAATGTTGTCACTGCTTCATCACGTCTAACTTTAACATTACTCATTTATTTATTTTCCTTTATATTCGATAAGTTTTTCGGCCACTGACATGGCAAAATCATGATAAGGCTGTGTTGTTGTATTTGACATCATCACAAACCCGATATCAAGCTCCGGTATCATAATGATATAAGATTTAAAGCCGTCCGCACCACCATGATATATTGTTTGATAACCATTTTGAACACGTCTTTGCCAGCTAAAACCAACATTGTCAAATTTGCCAAGCGCCGGTTGCCACATGGCATCAAGTGTTTCTTTTTTCAAAATCCGGTTGCCGTCAAGAGTACCACCGTTCAAATTTAATTGTACCCACCGGCTCATGTCATCAATATTGGAAACCAGTGTCGAACTTGGCCCGTGCATCCTGTTATAAGGATAAATATCCGCCACACCAATTTCACCGCCGTCCTTTGGTTGATGAAGACTGTTTAAGTTGCTCATATCCACTTCCTGAATGAGCAAACTACTGTTGAGCATTCCCGTTGGTAAAAGAATGTTTTCAAGCACATAATCTTCAAATGACATACCTGATGCTTTGGCAATCACATCGCCGAGTAATTCATAACCAGTATTGCAATATTGATAAACAGTTTCGGGGGTTTCCGTTAGAAATTTATGAGAGATAAAATTACGCACAAACCGCTCAAGAGCATCTTCGTCATATTGCGGGTTATGCCATGGATTACTGTCAAAGTCGGGCATACCGGAAATATGACTGGCAAATTGCCGGATCGTCAGATCTTTATATCTCGCATCCACAAGAATGAAATACGGAACCACATCCGCCACAGGTTTATCAACATCAAGTTTTCCAGCGTCATGAAGCTGCATAAGTGCCGTACCAACAAATGTTTTGGTTATTGAAGCCATATGAAAAAGAGAGGTATTCGTTTCTGGCTCTTTAGAGTAGGTATTTTTTACACCAAAGGTTTTTTTGTATAAAATTTCATCCTTTGAAACCACCGATAAAACAAAGCCCTGAACATCATGACTCGTCATCATTTTCTCAATCATCGGCGATAACATTTCGTCAAGTTCAGTTTCATCTGCCGCGGCCAATTGCGGCATAAATAAAATTAATGTCATCAAACTTGCAAATATTTTTTTCATACTAAAACCTATAATTCGTTACTTAGTATCATTTTTAGTACAAATGGAAAAATTTTGCAATAAAATGTCAGTTGACGTAACGCTAACGATACGGTTTTATAAAAGAGTTAATCATATTTACGGGAGAGATTAAATGCCATCATTTCATGTTTCACTTAAGCATATGGCTATTGCCGCAACCAGTATAGCTTTTGCTTGCTCTGCCGCAATGGCAGATGAGGTTCCACCGCAGGAACTACCGATGATCCATCAATTGGTAAAAGATGTATCCGCCAAGCGAATTGAAACGGATATTCGTAAACTGGTCAGCTTTGGAACCCGCCATACATTATCGGATACAAAATCCGAAACCCGTGGCATTGGTGCTGCCCGTCGCTGGATTTTCTCTGAATTTGAAAAAATCAGCGCCAAATGCGGTGGTTGTCTTGAAGTGATGTATATCAGTGACACTATTGAAGGTGAAACCCGCATCCCCGAGCCAACAGAAGTCGTCAGCGTTATCGCCATTCAGCGCGGCGAACATGACGGGGAGCGCTATGTGGCCATGTCCGGTGATATAGACAGCCGCATTTCCGACCCGCTCAATGGTGTGGACGATAGTCCGGGCGCCAATGATAATGCATCTGGCATGGCAGGCGTCATCGAAGCCGCACGGGTTCTCAGCAAGCATAAATTTGCCGGATCAATTATTTACATGGGGCTTTCCGGTGAAGAACAGGGGCTCTTTGGTGGCCAAATTGTTGCCAAGCACGCCCTAGAAAATAACTGGCGCATTAAAGCGGTACTCAATAATGATATGATCGGCAACATTACGGGTATCGACGGGGTAACTGATAATACCACCGCCCGTGTTTTTTCCGAAGGAACACGCGATATCGAAACACCAGAAGAAGCCCGCGCCCGTCGCTTTGCTGGTGGGGAAGTGGATAGCCCGTCCCGTAATATTGCGCGTTTTATTAACCGACAGGCCGATAAAT
>JAESUD010000212.1 GCA_016763335.1 Emcibacteraceae bacterium
GCCGGGAATAACATTGTTGCTTTTCTGAAAATCAGCCATTTGGCCAACACTCATAAGACCAGCATGATTATCTTTATGCCCAGCAAGCGGCAAACCCATTCCTTTAACGGTATAGGCAATGAAGCATTGCGGTTGTTCATCATCTCCCGCTTCGGCAAAGGCACTGGTTAATGTTTCAAGATCATGGCCGCCTAGGTTGGTCATTACTTCTGCCAACGCTGCATCATCATGGCTGTCTAGAAACTCGCCAATACCGCTGACGCCTTTTAAATCACTTTTAAGACTACTGCGCCATTCCGCACCACCCTGATAGGTCAGTGCCGAATATACCTGATTAGGACAGTTATCAATCCAGTTTAAGATAGCCTCGCCCGCTGGCCCTTCTTTTGCCGCTTGTAACTTGCGACCATATTTCAAGGTTGAAACATTCCAGCCCAAGCTATCAAAAACACCGCTGATCCGCTCAAACAAGGCATCATCAACAACAGCATCAAGACTTTGGCGGTTATAATCAATAACCCACCACAGGTTTCTCGCCTGATGTTTCCAGCCTTCAAGCAGTCCTTCAAAAATATTACCTTCATCAAATTCTGCATCACCGGCAAGCGCAATCATTCGGCCCATGGATTGTTCCCCGTTCAACTTATGATCAAACATATAATCCTGCACGATGGTATTAAATAAAGTCGCGGCAACACCCATACCCACTGAACCAGTGGAAAAGTCCACATCGGTAGTATCTTTGGTCATCGAAGGATAGGATTGAGCCCCGCCAAACGCCCTGAAATTCAACATTTTTTCTTTAGTTTGCCGGTCCATTAAATACATGATCGCATGCATAATTGGCGAAGCGTGTGGCTTAACCGCAATTCTATCTTCTGCGCGTAATGTATGAAAATAAAGCGCCGTCATTATGGTCGCGAGCGAAGAGCTGGATGCTTGATGGCCGCCAATTTTCAAGCCATCACGCGAAGGGCGTAAGTGATTGGCATTATGGATCATATAGCTGGCGAGCCACAGGACTTTTTTCTCAAGCAGCTTTAATGTATCCAGATCAGCTTTCGATGCAGTTGTAACAATGGATTTTTTAGGAGCTTGAGCGTTCATAATTTACCTCGAATAAATAAAAGTTACCAATGAGTAACATTTTTATTCTAACTTGCCAAGACTTATAATTTACGCCAATAATTTTTTATTTTTAGCCAATCCATCAATCACAGCATCGATATCATCATTATTATTATAAAAATGTGCTGATATGCGCAAGTTTCCGCTACGACACGAAGCAACAATGCCTTCTTCCGTCAATTTTTCCACCAATGCAAATTCATCCGTTGATGCAACGGTAATCATGGCACCATGATTTTCGGGGTTTATTGGTGAACTAAGCTTACCGCCAATTTCAGCAACACCTTTTTTTAGTCTTTCATTTAACGCTGAAACATGGGTGCGGATATTATTAACACCTATTTCTAAAATCATTTTTAAACCCGCTTCAACGGCATATAAATTTGGCACAGAAGGCGTCCCTTGTTCAAACCGTCTCGCGCTTTGTGCCGGGATATTATCGTGAATTAACATGGCGTGGATATCTTCCTGTGCGAACCATCCTGTTTGAGTAGGGTTTGATTTTAAAATCAAATCTTCCCGCACATAAAGAAAGCCAACCCCGGCGGTCGATAGTAAATATTTAAGCGAACCGCCAACGATGAAATCAACGTCCCATTCATTTACATCTATGGGCACGGCACCAACTCCCTGATAAGCATCGACCAAGATCATAGCACCTTTATTTCTGGCAATTTTCCTAATGGCAGGAATATCCGCAAGGGCACCATTTCGATAACAAACCAGCGGCACCGCAACAAGAAGGGTTTTATCATCGACCAGTCTTTCAAGATCATCAAGATCTATCATGCCATCTTTTTCCTTAACATGAACCACTTCTGCGCCGTATTTTTTAAGCGCATGCCATGCTTGGGCCTCGGTCGGGAAAGCAAGATCAGTGGTGATAATCTTCTTACGCTTACCGGAAAAATCAAGACTGCTGGATATAGAACTTAAAGAGGCCGAAGCCGACGTGGTTACGGCAATTTCATCCGCTTTAGCCGATAAAAGTTCTGCAAATAACCCTCGCACTCGTTCCAATCGGTCACACCAGCCAATCCAGTCGGCCCCAACCTCATGACGGTCTTTAAGGTAACGTAAAAACGCAGCCTCAACCTCAAGCGAGAGGGCAGCATAAGAACAGCTATTTATATAAACCGTGTTTTTAAATATTGGGAAATGTTCCCGATAAGCGGCCATGGATTTCATATTATTTCCTAGTAATTAATTGCCGGACTGCCGGACGGGTAAAATACCCCCATAAGAAGCATGCCATCATCATCCGTGCATTCAACTGAATGTTCCTGACGGTGCGGCAGAAAAAGAACATCGCCGGTTTTTACTTCGGCCCATTTTGTTCCCGTCCACATGCGCCCATATCCTGTCAAAATAACAATTGCTTCTTCATAAAGATGACGGTGCATAGCGGCGCGTGATTTTGGAAGTTGTCCGATAAATTGTGTCACTTCCATTGATTTTACTTTTTTATCGACAAGTTCCTGGTAAAAACGGTCCGCCATAACACTGGCCGTTGCCAGATCAAATGCTACATAGCGCTCGGCATAATCGCTTTGAAATTTTGTGTCATTCTCATCTGATACGCTTAACTCCGTTATCATTGGGCAGGCTGTCGCATAGATAACCATGTCCTGATCAGTGATAATTCTGAAAGCTTCACCGGGTCTGACATATATGCCGGCTTCTTTTGAAACATCAAATTCGGTTCCGGCAATATCAACTTTTCCGCTGCCCGATACGAAATAAAGTATCGTATCCACACCTTTATATTCTAACCAAGGCGTCGTTCCCGGCGATATTGTTAACTTATGAAGGCTTAATTTGGTCGCCCCATCTTGTTCAGCAATAACCGGTTGATATCTTACGGTACCTGCCACTTGATCATTTTCTGCTAAAGGGGTTAATACATACGCACCACCATTAACCAGTGCTTTGCCGTTATCTTGCTCGACGAGTACAGAATTTTTCATTGAAAGAACTTCTTCCTCACTTGCTTCGCCATAAACATCTTCAAGATTATTATGAGCACCGTCGCAATAAGGCCCTGATTTTGTTGCCTTACAGGCACAAAGCAGCACGTCTTCATCTTTATCAGCTTTGAAAATCATAGGCAGCATATCAGTACCCTTATGCGAGCCATCACAATAAGGCTGGGTTTTACTATATTTGCAAGTACACCAAGCGTATTTTTTACCCGCCTTAAGGCTTACGAGTATCGGTTTATTCTCAACAACATATTCCATTTTTTCTTCAGACATTATTTTACCTATTTTCTTTAGCTAATTTAATCAGTAAATCTGACGGCGTCCACCACCTATCACCATGTTCTTTGGCAAATTCCGTTATTCTTTTTAGGGTATAATCAAACCCTATTTGCTCTGCATAATGCAGCGGTCCGCCCTTATAACGGGGAAAGCCAAAGCCGCAGTTAAAGACCACATCGACATCGCTCTGGCGGATGGCAATGCCTTCTTCAACAATTTTAAACCCTTCATTAATTAGGGCAAAAATGCATCTTTCTTCAATTTCTTTAATGGTTATTTCGCGACGTTTAATATTATTTTCTTTAGCAAATTTTTCGACCAGTTGTTCGATCTGCGGATTTGGTGATTTATTTCTGCCCTCATGCTTATAAAAACCGGAACCTGTTTTCTGGCCTTTTTGTCCAGACGCCACCAATGCATCATGTATTAAAAATGCTTTTTCATCATAGCTTCCCGCCGCCATGTTTTGCCGCGCCATAACGCCAATATCAATACCCGCCATATCAAGCATGCTGAACATACCCATTGGCATACCAAAATCATAAAGTGCATTATCAATTTGCTCAACACTGGCACCTTCAAGCAATAAAAGCCCCGCTTCGCGGCCATAACAGGATGACATTCGGTTAGCTATAAAACCGAAACACACACCGGAAACCACTGATGTTTTGCCAATTAATTTGCCAATTTTTAATACTGTGGCAAGCACTTCCGTGGACGTTTGTTCCGTTCTGACAATTTCCAGCAACGGCATAATATGGGCAGGGCTAAAAAAATGAAGCCCAATGACATCTGCCGGGCGTGACGTGACATTGGCAATTTCATTGATATCAAGAAATGAAGTGTTGGTGGCAAGAATTGCCCCGGCCTTTGCCGCGTCATCCAGTTTTTTAAAGACCTGTTTTTTAATTTCTATATCTTCAAAAACCGCTTCAATAATCAGATCGGCATTTGCAAGCTTTGCATAATCACTTGCCGTGATGAGAAGCGACAATGTCTGTTCTTTTTGTTGTTCGCTCAAACGCCCTTTGCTTACGGATGATGAATATATATTGGCAATTCTTTCAAAAGCCGCTTTTTGCGCTTCCTCTGATATTTCAATCAGCGTAACGGGAAGACCTTTATTTAAAAAATTAATGGCAATGCCGCAG
This sequence comes from Emcibacteraceae bacterium, assembly GCA_016763335.1. GTDB lineage: Bacteria > Pseudomonadota > Alphaproteobacteria > Sphingomonadales > Emcibacteraceae > Pseudemcibacter. The sequence goes on from JAESUD010000212.1 coordinate 4,541, forward strand.
CCCATAATACCGCCACCAATGACCGCCACACTATTAATTTCACGCACGGAAGTGCTCTTATCAATTCCCGGTACTTTAAGGGCCATTCTTTCAGCAAAAAACATATGACGCTGGGCTATTGAATGGCTGCTGTTCACAAGCGTTTTAAACTGATCTCGTTCAAATTTTAGCCCCTCTTCAAACGATAATTCCGTTGCCGCTTTAACGGCATTTATCGCCGCCTTAGGCGCTATGAACCCCCGAATTCTTCTGGAAACTTTCTTTTCAAAATCACTAAAAACTTCTGTTGATGCTTTTACGTCAAGATCACTAATTCTCATAACTGGTTTGTTTTGCGTAAGAAGGTCTTGAGTAAATTCAAGCGCATCACTTTTCAAATCGCCATGGCTTATTTTATTGGCTATACCGAGTTTTTCAGCTTTCGCCGCAGAAATTGGTTTGCCGGTGACGATCATATCTAGTGCCGCCTCAACACCGATTAAGCGCGGCAATCTTTGTGTACCACCCGCGCCGGGAATAAGGCCTAAATTAACTTCCGGTAGTCCTACTTTTGCATGACTATCCATAATGCGGTAATGACAACCAAGTGCCACTTCAAAGCCACCACCAAGTGCGGTGCCGTGCAGGGCAGCGATAAGTGGTTTATTCACCTGATCCATTTCTGCAATTAAATCAGGAAGGCTCGGATCCATCGGCGGTTTGCCAAATTCGGTAATATCGGCGCCCGCGCAAAATGTCCGGCCAGCACAAATAATAATAATGGCGGCAACATCCTGATCCGAAGATACCTGTTTTAAAGCAACCGAAACACCGGAACGAACCGCATGCGAAAGCGCATTGACCGGTGGGTTATCAATGGTGATAACCGCAATATTTTTATTTATTTCTGTGGAAACAATTGTCACTAATCTTGCCTTTATTTCATATATTTATTCATTACTTCTTTTACATGCTCAGGAAGCGGATGGCTTTTCATGACGCCTCCTTTACCCGCGATATAAGCTAGGGTCACAATGGCCGTAAGTATTTCCTTCTCGCCCACTTTTGCCATAATATCAACGGTAAATGATGAGCGGCCAATTTTGATAATATTTAAATACCAATCGACATAATCTTCAAGTTCGGCCGGATTTTTAAAAGTAACATTGAGATTAACTGTAGGTACGCCAAAATCGGTTTCCACAATCATTTCTTTATAGCTAAACCCGACGGCGTCACTGAAGAAGTCCTCGACGATATCATTGATCATTTCAACAAGCCGCGGATAATAAGTTATCCCTGCCGCGTCCGTTTGCCCGAAACGAATTTTACGTGTTACTTTGAATGTAGCCATATCCCCTGTTCCTTTAATGAATTAACCGTTTAATGGTGGCGGCTGGGCTTGGCTTTTTGTTGCCATTCAAGTTGCTGCAGCCGTGCTTTCTCTTTTAAGCTATAGGCTTGCTGTTTTCCAGCAAGATATTGTTTTTCCCAGTCCTGCTCGTCTAAAGCAACGCCGTACCATGCCGCCGCTTCACGGGTAAAATATGGGTTCCATAAATGCGGTCGGCCTATCGCCACAAGGTCAGCCCGCCTTGTATGAATAATGGTATTGACCTGTGCAGGTTCAGTTATATTACCAACGGCCATTGTGGCCATACGCGGCACATTGCGGATCGCTTCAGCAAATCCAAGCTGGAACATGCGGCCATAAATTGGTTTTTGATCCGGCACCGTTTGACCCGCCGATACGTCTATTAAATCAACCCCCGCCTCTTTAAAGGCATCGGCCAGATAAAATGTGTCTTCTTCGGTGATGCCGCCCTCTTTCCAGTCACTGGCAGAAATACGTACGGACATTGGCTTATTTTCTGGCCAAACGCTACGCATTGCCGCGAATACTTCCAGCGGGAAACGCGCCCGATTTTCGATAGACCCGCCATATTCATCAGAACGAATATTGATAAGCGGTGATAAAAATGACGCGATTAGATAACCATGCGCCGCATGCATTTCGATCATATCAAAACCGGCGCGGTCAGCGCGGATTGTCGCCTGTTTGAAATCGGTAATAATTTTGTCCATATCCGCGCGGTCGAGTTCTTTGGGTGTTTCCGATATACCGTCAAAATAAGGCAGCGGCGACGCCGACATAATCGGCCAGCCTTTATCCGCATCAACAATCGGATGATCCATTTTTTGCCACCCAAGCTGACTTGAGCCCTTACGGCCAGCATGACCAAGCTGAATACATATTTTAGTTTCTGTATTTTTATGAACAAAATCAACAATGCGTTTCCAGCCCGCCTCATGTTGATCATTCCACAGCCCGGGACAGCCAAGGGTAATACGCGCTTCCGGCGACGGGCATGTCATTTCAACATACATAAGTCCCATCCCCCCCTTGGCACAGCCGCTATAATGAACGAAATGCCAGTCGGTAGTATTTCCGTTCTCATCGGCTGAATATTGCGCCATTGGCGACATAACAACACGATTTCTCAGCTCCATTTCACAGAGTTTATATTTTGTAAACATCGGCGTTGGGCGGCTGACCCGGTAATCATAACCGGTTTCGCGGTAATATCTCTCGTACCACGCCGTATCAAGTTTTTCGGCAAACTCCGGGTCACGCAAAATAAGATTATCATAGGTAACCGATTTAGAGCGGCACATAACAACGGCGGCAAACTGCATTAAATCCATATCCCAGGAACGGTCCATATGTTCAAACCAACCCATAGAGACGTCCGCATTATGCTGAAGTATCTGAACCGGGATTTCGCGCGCCTCAACATAGGCTTCAAAAGCCTTTTCAATGGATGCCTCCCCATGTTCGACCACCGCATCTGAAAGCGCGATGGCACATTCCATGGCAAGCTTCGTTCCCGAACCAATGGAAAAATGCGCCGATGCCTTGGCATCCCCAAGAATGGCAATATTTTTATGATACCATTTATTACAGTAAATACGCGGAAATTGCCGCCACATGGAACGGTTAATGATAAGGTTATGACCTTCTAGTTCGTCCGCAAAAATCGCTTCAAGTTTATCGGCTGAACCCTGTTCGTTAAATTCTTCAAACTGCCATTTCTGCCAACATTCGTCAGACATTTCAAAAACCCAAGTCGACATTCCTTCTTCATATTGATAAGTATGAGCGCAAATCGGGCCATGCTCGGTATCTTTAAAAAAGTAGGTGAAATCTTCTACTTTTCTACTTGATCCCATCCAGGTAAAACGGTTTGATTTCAGGGTAATATTCGGCTTGAAAAATTCACTATAATGTTCGCGAATAACCGAACCAATACCGTCGCTGGCGAGAATCATATCAGAGCTGGCAAACTTCGTTTCAAGGTTTTCCACATCAATACGCTCGCCAAAAATAATCTTAACCCCGAGTGCTTCGCATCTTTTATGAAGCACTTTTAAAAGACTTAAGCGCGAGCAACCGGCGAACCCGTTACCACCACAGCGCACCTCTTCACCCTTATAACGGATGATAATATCATCCCAATAAGCAAACTCGTCACGGATTAATTCATATGATTCCGGATCACGGCTTAAAAATTCATCAAGCGTATCATCGGAAAACACCACACCAAACCCAAACGTATCATCGGGCTGATTTTGTTCATAAACCTCTACATCCCAATCGGGGCGGGCTTTTTTTGTCAGCAATGCGTAATAAAGTCCACCTGGTCCACCGCCAACAATGGTAATTTTCATTTCACTTCCTCCATATTTCAGAGATACCCTAGCTAAATTTATATTACATGTAAACTAATTTTGTTTTCTTGAACTTTTCTCTTTGCCAGATATAGTGCATACGCAAGGAGAGAGAATGGATGCCAGAAAGTCATTATACAGAAAGACAAAGAGAAAGTCTTAAACTTTGGATTGAGCTGCTTCGTTATTCAAGTAAGCTTGAACAGCTTATTGATGATAAGCTTCGGCAAAATTATGGCCAGAATATCTCGCGCTTTGATGTGCTTTCTCAATTGGTTAGGGAACAGGAGGATGGCCTTACCGTTGGTGAGCTTGCCGGACGACTAATTGCGTCAAAAGGCAATATTACCGGACTTCTTGATCGAATGAAAAAAGACGACCTGATTATAAAACAAGCCAAAACGGACGATCGCCGTAGTTATCTCGTCCATATAACCGATAAGGGATTAAAACTGTTTAGAGACATGGCAGGGAATAATGCGAAGTGGATTGAGCAGGCATTAGAATCCATAGACATAGATCATATGAAAGACTTTACTTTATTTCTGAGTAAATCGAGAAATTCGCTAGATTAACTTTTCAAATCTTTACGCAGAAGTTTTCCGGTAGCTGATTTTGGAAGGCTTTCGATAAATTCTATCGCCCGAGGATATTTATACGGTGCTACCGTTGATTTAACAAATGTCTGAATTTCTTTTATCAAGTTGTCACTGGCAGAAAAATCATTATTCAGAACAATAAATGCTTTGACGATCATCCCCCTGTCCAAATCCGGCGCCCCTATAACGGCACATTCTAACACGGCCTCATGGGCAATGATGGCCTGTTCCACTTCAGGGGAAGCAATATTATATCCGGCAGAAATGATAATATCGTCGCCACGGGCGATAAACCAATAATAACCGTCTTTATCCCTTTTAAAAATATCGCCGGTCACATTCCAGCCATTCACTACATAATTATTTTGCTGGTCCCCATTAAGATACCGGCACCCCGTCGGCCCCTTAACCACAAGTCGACCGGCCACACCGTCTGCAACCGGTTTATTACCATCATCCCATATTTCAGCCACATATCCCGGCACCACTTTACCCGTTGAGCCGGGCCTGATGTCATTACCAGAAGCCGAAATAAATACATGGATCATTTCAGTGGCACCAATACCGTCAATAAGCCTTATTCCGGTAGCGCTATGAAAATCATCAGAGACAGAAAGCGGTAAATTTTCCCCTGCTGAAATACATCTTTTCAA
>JAESUD010000213.1 GCA_016763335.1 Emcibacteraceae bacterium
CATGGGCGGCATGGGTGGCATGGGTGGTATGGGCGGTTTCTAAACCCCTATATAACCCAGCACTTTACAAGTGATTTTTAATGTACTATATGAAGGCCGGAGAGTTTCTCCGGCCTTTTTTATTGCGGTAATAATTCTGCCTTAATTAAACTGTAAACATTATGAGGTATAAAAGGTTAATAGCGATTCTCTATTTGAGCGCTTAAAAACTTGAGTAAACCATTATGAATAAGAATACTGGCATATTTAGTGTAGAATATTATCTTCCCAAGTCGAGCAAAGCAGGGAAGAAGGCATCTTTATTGCAGAGTGATAAAAGCAAGAAAACTTATAAAATTCTTGTACAAGATCACGTTAAGGATAGTGTTTACCTTATTGATGCATAAGGTGAAATTTATAGTTTAATACCCATTCTGCCTGCTAAATCCTGCATATATTGATAAGCGACGCGGCCTGAGCGTGCGCCTCTGGTTCGTGACCATGTTAGGGCCCCTGCATGAACGTCTTTTTTGTCAGCTTTAATCTTATAATGTTCCATATAGCCGTCAATCATTGATAGATATTCATCTTGATTACAGCTGTGAAACCCAAGCCATGAACCGAAACGGTCTGAGAGTGATACTTTTTCCTCGGTTGCTTCAGAGGGGATAATGGCGGTGGAGCGTTCATTTTCCATCATATCCCGACGCATAAGGTGACGGCGGTTTGATGTGGCATAAAAAATTACATTGTCTGGCCTGCCTTCAATGCCGCCTTCGAGCACGGCTTTAAGCGATTTATAAGTTCCGTCGTCATGATCAAAGGATAAGTCATCACAAAAAGAATGCATCTACGGCCGCTATTCCGGATTACTTCAAGAAGTCGGGGCAGGCTCGGGATATCTTCACGGTGGATTTCAATCAGGGTAATGTCTTTGACATTTGCGTGTACTGCTTTTACCAATGAGCTTTTTCCCATACCACGGGCGCCCCAAAGAAGGGCGTTATTAGCCGAAAAACCACCAGCGAATTGTTCAGTGTTTTTTACCAGAATATCTCGTACATGATCGATACCTTTTAATAGATCAAGTTTCACATGATTGACGTGGTTTACCGGTATCAGCCTATCAGGATCTATATGCCAGACAAAGGCACTAGCGTCGTCCAGAGTGGGCTTAGATGCATGTTCAGGAGCCAAGCGTTCTAGTGCACTGGCAATTCTTAATAATGTTTTGTCGTCAATTTCAGGCATCTTTTCCACATTCCTTAAAAATAAAAGCTTTATCCTTGTTTTTAACGTGCCATACGCTTATATCCAATAGATAAATTTTATAAATATAAAGAGGGACATGTAAATGTTTATTTCTGAAGCATACGCACAGACAGTAGGTGGCGGCACCGACGGATTAATGAGCTTTTTGCCATTCATTTTGATTTTTGTGGTTTTTTACTTTTTGTTGATCAGACCACAGCAGAAACGCGCCAAAGAACATAAAACAATGGTCGAAGGCTTGAAACGCGGCGATAAAGTAATTACATCAGGTGGGATTGTTGCCAAGGTAAGCAAAGTCATTGATGATAATGAAGTTGAAGTTGAAATTGCCAAAGACGTTAAAGTAAAAGTTATCCGTTCAACAATCAGCCAGGTACAGGGTAAACCCGCACCGGCGAATGATGATAAAAAATAAGAAAATATAGACGGACTTAAAAAATGCTCGATTTCCCGCGCTGGAAAATTATCACAATTACCCTTGTTACACTGTTCGGTGTTTTGCTTGCGTTACCAAACTTTCTAACTGATGAACAAATTGATAGCTTGCCTGACTTTATGCCTAAAAGTCAGGTAACTCTTGGTCTTGATCTTCAGGGTGGGGCCCATTTCTTAATGGAAGTGGACACAAAAGGTGTTATGGCCAATATGTTGCTGGACCGAGGGCAGAATATTCGTGATGAACTTAGCGACGAGAAAATCAGACATCGTTATAGAGTGGTCGGTGAAGGGTTAATCGTTACCTTGACCAATCCCGATGACCGGGAAAATGCACTAAGCATTATTCGCGGTACGATGGTTAAAGTTGGCGCAAGTCTGACGGATATCGGTGTTGATGATATTATCATTAATGAAGGTACAGGCGCGATTATAAATCTTGCGCTTTCGGAAGAAGCGGTTCTCGAAAAGAAAATCCAATCCGTTCAGCAGTCTATTGAAGTAATTCGCCGCCGCATAGACGGTACAGGCACAAAAGAACCGACCATTCAACAAAGTGGTGCGGAACGAATTCTTATTCAGTTGCCGGGCATTGAAAGCACTGAAGGTATTAAAGATATACTGAGCCAGACGGCGCAAATGAATTTTCATTTAACCAATACCACCGTCACTCAGGATGATATAAATCGTGGCCGTATGCCGCCGCGCACAAAAGTTTATCCGTCACGTGAAAAGGACGAACTTGGCAACCCAGTCCAGTTACATGCTATTCGTACTAATATCATGGTTTCCGGTGAAGATTTGTCAAATGCATCATTTTCCATGGATCAAAATAACCAGCCAGCGGTGAGCATTTCGTTTAATACCAAAGGCGGCAAACAATTCGCCGATGCAACGCGCGCCAATGTTGGCAAGCCATTTGCTATTATTCTTGATAATGAAGTGATTAGCGCGCCGCGCATTAACACCGCAATCCTTGGTGGTTCGGCTATTATTACTGGTAATTTTACAGTTCAGGAAGCTACTGACCTTGCATTATTGCTGCGTGCTGGTGCGCTTCCCGCGCCACTTACTATGTTAGAAGAAAGAACCGTTGGCCCCGGACTTGGTGCTGACAGTATTGCCGCTGGTAAAATTGCGTCCATTATTGGCTTGGCTGCGGTGATGGTTTTCATCGTGCTTTGCTATGGATTTTTCGGCATGGTGGCGAATGTCGCCTTGGGCATTAATATTTTAATGATTTTTGGTATTCTTTCACTACTAGGAGCGACCCTGACTTTACCCGGCATTGCCGGCATTGTGTTGACGGTTGGTATGGCGGTTGATGCCAATGTGCTTATATTTGAGCGTATCCGTGAGGAGCTTCGAAGTGGTAAAAAGGTGCTCGCTGCCATTGATATTGGATACGAGAAAGCCTTTGGCACCATTATCGATGCCAACGTCACGACACTGATTGCGGCATTAATCCTCTATCAATTTGGATCAGGTCCGGTTAAAGGGTTTGCTGTTACGCTCGCGGCGGGGATCATTACTTCAGTATTTACGGCGGTGAGCTTATCACGTTTATTCATTGCTACTTGGGCCCGCAAACGCCGCCCGACAACACTCAAGCTATAGAAAAGGGATATCGTTATGTTACTTAAACTGGTCCCGCAAGATACAAACGTACCGTTTGTTAAAATGCGTAAAATTGCCTATGTGTTTTCGCTGTTGATGGTTATTGCTTCATTTGGTTTATATTTTTCCAAAGGTCTTAATTTTGGTATTGATTTTAAAGGCGGATTTCTTATTGAAGCCCATACGGAAGCTCCAGCTGATTTAGCCCTTATTCGCGGACTTACCGGCGGTCTTGGCCTTGGTGATGTTTCTATCCAAACTTTCGGCGAAGATAACCAAATTCTTATCCGTATTGAACAACAAGAAGATATGTCACTTAATGAAGTGGTGGAACTTGTTAAGACTACGTTGGAAAATGGTGTTAACGATACAATTCGTTTTGAACGTACTGAATCCGTTGGGGGTGTGGTATCGGAAGAACTTATTCAGTCTGGTATAATGTCCGTAGTGCTCGCGGTTGGGGCAGTGCTTTTCTATATCTGGATCAGGTTTGAATGGCAATTTGGCCTTGGCGCCGTGATTGCGCTTGTTCATGATGTTATTTTGACCATTGGTATGTTCAGTATTACCCAGCTCGAATTTAACTTATCAATTATTGCGGCGATTCTTACCATTGTTGGTTATTCGCTTAATGATACGGTGGTGGTGTATGACCGTATCCGTGAAAATTTACGCAAATTTCGTAAAAAAGAAATGCCGGAACTGATAAATCATAGCCTTAACGAAACATTGGCACGGACCGTTATGACATCGCTGACGACGCTTCTGGCTTTGGTGGCGCTGTTCTATTTTGGCGGCGAAGCTATTCACGGTTTCACGGCGGCGATGATCTGGGGTGTTTTTGTAGGTACTTATTCATCGGTCTTTATTGCATCGCCAGTATTGCTTTGGTTTGAACTAAGGCGCGAGCCGGACGAACAGGGTGCCGACGGAAAAGAATATATTCCGGAACAGTTCCGTTAATGGAATTCACTGAAATTACATCAAGCGAAGATGCCTTCATTGCCGGATAAGGTGATGGTGGCTTTCGCATGGGGGAAAATCGGTTTGAAGGATCAATGCTGATAACCCCAAGCGGGTTTTATCCGTGGGATGTTCAGAATAAAAGCGATATCAGCCTTGATAATTTAAAACCTATTCTTGATGCTGCAGCTGATGTGGAAATATTGATTATCGGCATGGGGCCAAGTATGGCTTTTCTAGATAAAACCATCAGGCACGCGTTTGCCCAAAAAGATATCCCCATTGAAATAATGGATACAGGGGCCGCCGCAAGAACCTATAATGTATTACTGCAAGAAGGTCGCAAGGTCACGGCTGCGCTGATCGCCATCACTTAATGCACATTATTGACAGTTTTTAGTCTTTCGCGCATAGTCATATGACTTAAATATTATTTTATCACGTATATGCCATAATGGGGGAAGCAAATGTCAGAACAAATATATCCAGATTTCACTTTTTGGGGAGCTATTAAAGCTTCTTTTCAAGTTATAAGAGATGATTTTTCATTTTTTGGAATCATGATGTTAATTATGGTGGTTGTTTCTGTGTTGCCATCTATGTTTATGAATTCATATGATTTTACAGATACAGAGATTCTCGCCGAACAACTTTCCGGAGGGGGACAAGCATATTTTTACCTCATATTATTTGCTTCTCTTTTATTTTATACGTTTTATATAATATTCATAATTGATAAAACTTACGCGCACCTTAATAATATATCGTTTGATGATTATCCATATCTTTCACGCGGCTTTTCTCAAATAATTCCTGTGATAATTCTTTATATTATAATTAGTATATTAACGATGATTGGCATTGTTCTTTTAATCTTTCCCGGGTTGTTTATACTTGTGATTTATTATATGGCGATCCCAGCTAAGCTATGTGAAAATATCGGTATTTTTGAGGCAATGTCTAGAAGTAGCAGGCTTTCTAAAGGGCATCGTCTGTCTATATTTGGTGTGTTTTTTGTTCCCTATATCCCGGTTTTAATATTTTCCTTCGCTATGTTTGGAGGCATGATAAGTGATATACAGGAAACAGGTAATATAGAGGCTGCTTACTCGGTAAGTAATTTGCTATTTTCAGCAATTTTGAATTCTGCATTTATTACATTTGCCTTAGTGGCATCTGTAGTCACATTTGATCAAATATCAAAAGAAACTATTGATTAAAAGTTATAACGTAAACGGGCTTTGCTCATGCGGCTTTGATATTTTTAAACACAACTTCCTTACGTACCGTTTGCACGCAAACCTGTGCTTGTAACTTTTGGAAGATAACATTCTGTTCAGCTTCGCTTAGGTCGCTGATGCGAATGTCGATGCTTAGTTTTTCGTGGATCAAGGATGTTTTCTTATATTGGTGAACTTTGAGCGAGTTTGGGGTGATGCCGCGCAGGGCGAAAAGTTCAACCACGCGTGAAATGGCACCGGGGTCGACATCGGTTGTTATAAAATATTGAACGGTGGTTGGTAATAAATCAAATGGCGCGTTCATGTTACGCACTCCTCTAAAACGAAAAAGATGTAAAAAATTGGAAATTGCCAAACGGCAAAATATATCCGGCCCGCTTAAAGAGCCGGGGTGATAATTCGGTACATTCGTTTTCGTAGTGAGGTTATTTTTATCATGGGTTGATTATTAAATTCAAAAGATTAAAAAGTCAATAATGTTGAGGATTATAATATTAATCACAGCCTATTATTGTTTAACAATGCCAAAGGCGCGCACAGGGAATGTTCCCATTCCTTTGATTTTAACGGGCACGGCATAAAACTTAAAATCCTGAGCGGGAAGCGCAGCCAGATTGGTCATATGTTCGCAGATAGGGATGTCGTGATGCAGAAGGACGCTATGGCAGGGGCGTGCCTTACCTTTTGTGTCATCGATATTATAAGTATCAATGCCGACAAAAACCACACCTTGGTCACGTAAATAAATTGCAGCTTCTTCACTTACATATGGGTAATCTTCAAAATATTGATCAGCGCCCCAGTGACGCGACCAGTTTGTTTCGATTAGGACGGCCTTGCCTTTAATATCTTTACCAACAAAATGTTCAACGCCTATTTCAGTTATGTCCTGATCAACGGTTATTTTTATGCCGTTTAGATGAGCCAGTGACGAAAGAGCGATTTCAGAAAGGTCCTTGCCATCGGCGTAGCGGTGAAAAGGTACATCCACATAGGTTCCGGTGTTTGATGACATGGTAATGACGCCAATTTGAAATGTGGTTCCGTCTTCATAATGGGCTTTTGATGCTTCGCGGCTTAAATAATCACATATTATGGGTGCGGGGAGGCCTTTATAGGTGATCATTCCATCGCGAACGGTGTGGCTTACATCAATCAGTGTCACGCCGTCTTGCTCAAATATGTTCATTTTCAGTTTTCCTGATTATTTTTAGTAATTTTAAAATTGTGTAAATGCCGATAATCATCCAGATGATATTAAGCGCAACCGATGGCAGGGCACCGTAATAATAAGAATTTATGATAAAACCGCCGCTGCCAATGAGATTCAATGATTGATAGAGGTATGTTTTTCCGTGGGTTTTACCGCTTGATATTAATAAATAAGCGACGAGGAGTGACAAAGCCCCTATCCAACCAATTATATTTACAATTAATTCTATAGTCATTATTTGAACTCTCCTTAATTTAGAAATAACTTTACAGTTAAAATAGATTTAAATAAATTGAAATAATTAAAAGATTAATTTCGAAAAAGGTGAACTATGAAAATTGTGGAACTTAAGAGTTTTTTGGCAATTGCCAGTCAGGCTAGTTTTAGCAAGGCGGCAAATCAGCTGAATTACGCACATTCTAGTGTCACAGCGCAGATCAAGTCGCTTGAGCATAGCCTTGGTGCCGAATTATTTATACGGGACCGTAAGGGCGCGCGCCTTACAGAAGCGGGAGAGCGTTTTCATAAATACGCCCGCCAAATTGTCGATTTGAGCCGTGATGGCATAGAAGCGGTCCGTAATACCCCGAATATCGCAGGGCAGCTTACCATTGGTGCGGTTGAGACTATTAGTACATACAGGTTACCGGAACTGCTGCATAAAATTCAGAAATCGGCACCGGATATTCACATTTCCTTTAAAATCATGACCGATATACAGTTATATGAAAGCATCAAAATGGGTACACTTGATATTGCTTTTCTAGTTGAGCAGGATTTGGTGGTGACAAATACTGTGGTTAAAAAAATATGCGATGAACCGGTTTCACTTTATGCAAAGCCTGACCATTCGCTGGTAGGTAAGAATTTTGAAACGGTTGAGCTTGCTGATTATCATCATTTATTGTGGGCATTGGAATGCTGTTATAGCGCCGTATTTGTTCGCCATATGCAAAAGGCGGGCTGCCCGTCATTCAGTTATATGGAATTTATAAATACCGAAACCATTAAGCAATGCGCACTATCGGGCCTAGGAATTGCCACACTAACAGATATAACCGTTGCTAAGGAGGTAGCGGAGGGAAGTTTGGTAAAACTTAACTGGGATATTAATGAAGAATTTAATTCATTTATGCTGTGGAATAAATACCGCGCAGACTATCCTGCGCTTAAATATTTTATTGAATTAGCCGAGCAGCATTTTAGTGCTTATAAATAAAAAAGCCGGGCTAATAACGGCCCGGCTTTTCTAACTTTATACGCTTAATGCTTACATAATCGGGTTTTGCACCGAAATCATGCTGGCGAGCATGGGGATTGAAAGCATTGTGTTTGTGCGGCTAAACAGCATGGCGCGTCTTGCCATTTTTGGCTTAAGGTCAGCGTCTGCATCAACCATACCAAGGGCGATTTTTTGTGCTGGCCAGATGATGAACCAGACATTGAATGCCATGATCAGACCAAGCCACATGCCGATGCCGATATTTGGTTGTTTCAGCATAAGTGCATCCATCATATATCCGCTTCTCCACGCAAGTGCGAGACCGAAAAATACGGTGAAGAAAGCACCCCAGCGGAACCAAAACAAGGCTTCCGGTGCGATGACTTTTCCGATGGCTGGTTTTTGCTCATCTGGAATTTTAGGCATGCTTGGAATTTGCACAAAGTTAAAATACCAAAGAATACCGATCCACATGATGCCACTAATGACGTGGAGGTAACGAATTAAAAATAGTTCTGCTTCCATAATCTGTTCCTCTCTACATACTATCGATTAAATTAGATACGGCCTTTTCAGGCGCGCTCATTTGACTGTCATAAATTGCTTCAGTCGCGAAAATCATAACCACGGTAAGAATTACCCCCGCAGCTATGGTAAGTGGTAATGATTCTAAAATTTTACCCATTATTTTACCCTCTTAAAAGTTTATAGTACTATGTCCATTGTTATTAGATCACTTTACGTGTTTCTTTAGAACGGGTGTAAACTTAACAGTATTTTAACCATGCGTCAAAAAGTCTCTTGAATCTTTTATTCTTTTGCGTCATTTAAGGCATATGTCAAATTTAGAAACATATTGTGCTGATCAAGTCAAAAAATATGATTATAACCGCTTTCTCGTAACACTGTTCGCGCCAGCGGATGTGCGCGAGGATTTATTCGCGCTTTTTAGCTTTAATCATGAAGTTGCAAAAATCAGGGAAGCAGTATCGGAACCCATGCTTGGTGAAATTCGCCTGCAGTGGTGGCGCGAAGCGATTGAAGGAATAGTTGAAAATAAACCACGTAATCACGAGGTTGTTTTACCGCTTGGCACGGCTTTTCATAAGCATGGTTTGAAAGCAGATATGTTTCTTAAAGTAATTGAGGCACGAACAGCCGATCTTTATGACGAGAACCCAAAAACATTAGCTGATTTTGAAAATTACCTTGGTGCCACATCGGGCAATCTTACTAAGATTGCGGCTTATATCTGCGGCGAACGTGATGAACATGTGCTTTCGTTAGCTTATGATTTAGGACTAGTGTGGGGGCTTATCGGTACGGTGCGGGCGGTGCGGTATCATATTTCATTGCGTAAGTTATCATTTCCACAAGATTTGATGGATGAATATGGTGTGACAAAACGCAACATCATGGCAATGGATGAAGGTGAGAATATAAAAAATCTTGTGCAGGGTTTATGCATATCTGCGGAAAAATACCTTGATCAGATTGCCGCCGATAAAAAACTTATCAATAAGAAAACCCGTCCAATATTTCTGTTGATGGCGCTTAGCCGCAGTTATTTGAATATGATCAAAAAAGCGGATTATGATCCGTTTAAAATCGATGAAAAGGCGGGCATGTTCCCGCGCCAATTCAGGTTATTCTTCAGCGCTCTGTTCGGTTTGATGTAACCAGTTTTCTAGTGCGTCTAAGGCGCGCTTTGATTTAAGTGGTTTTCTATCCTTGCGTTTGATTTTTCTGCCGTCGATTTTTTTAATTTCGAGCGGCGGCATAATACCAAAATTGACATTCATCGGCTGGAATGTTTTTGCGGTGCCGGCCCCTTCAATATGACCGCCGGTAATGTGGTTTATAAGCGCCCCAAAGGCGGTGACAATTGGCGGCGGGGTAATTTCACGTCCCAATAGTTCCGCGATGAGGAAACGACCAGCGAGCAAGCCCATTGCACCACTTTCCACATATCCTTCAACACCAGTTATTTGCCCGGCAAAGCGCAGGCGTGGCATAGTTTTAAGTCTTAACTGGTCATCAAGCAATTTGGGGCTGTTGATAAATGTGTTTCTATGGAGACCGCCGAGGCGGGCAAATTCAGCTTTTTCAAGGCCGGGAATTCTGCGGAATATTTCTTTTTGGTAATTATATTTAAGCTTGGTTTGAAAACCGACCATATTATAAAGCGTGCCGAGCTTGTTATCCTGGCGCAGCTGCACCACGGCATATGGTTTGTCGTCCGAATGGGGGTTCGTTAACCCAACGGGTTTCATAGGGCCAAATGATAATGTCTGCGGTCCACGGCTTGCCATTACTTCTATGGGCATACAGCCTTCGAAAAACGGGATACCTTGTTCCCATTGTTTATAATCGGATTTTTCGCCGTCGGTGATGTCTTCTATGAATTTATAATATTGATCTTTGCTCATAGGCAGATTGATATAATCTGCGCCGTCCCCCTTATCATAGCGGGACTGGAACCATGCTTTATCAAAATCGATGCTGTCTTTGTAAATGATGGGGGCGATGGCATCAAAAAACTGAAGTTCATCAACACCGGTAATCTCAAGCACCGCCTGTGCCAGCGCATCGGAGGTGAGGGGCCCGGTGGCAATAATAACCTTGCCCCATTCTTCCGGCGGAATAGTGTCCACTTCACCGCGCTCTAGGGTAAATAGCGGATGAGCGAGCAGTTTTTCCTGTACATATTCGCTGAAAAGTATGCGGTCAACGGCAAGGGCGCTTCCGGCCGGGATTTTTGTGTGTTCGGCGGCTTCCATTAATAAGCTGCCAGTGCGGCGCATTTCTTCGTGCAACAGGCCAACGGCATTGTTTTCCATATCATCAGAACGGAAACTGTTTGAACAAACCATTTCCGCCAAGCCGTCGGTTTTGTGGGCGTTGGTGGACTTAACCCCACGCATTTCATGTAAAATAACGGGGATATTCTGCGATAATAGTTGCCATGCGGCCTCTGTGCCGGCCATGCCGCCGCCAATAATATGTATAGGGGAAATGCTCATTAATCATCCAATGCCAAGTTTGGCATGCTGATAGCATTGTTTGTCGGGAAATATAAGCCCAAAAATGATAACGCCTGCTTGGGCAAAGCAGGCGCATCAAAATGGAGTAAGTTGAGTATTATGGTATTACAGTTATGTTTGGGCATCTGTAATATTGTTAATATATGGTGAAATGGTTAACAAAAGGTTAATAAAGGTGAGAATTTTATAATAATTTATTCTAAAGTTTTCGTTATTAGTAAATAGTATTTATATAACAATGCGTTAGATTGTAACATAAAAGAATATATTAATGAAAATATAGTGTATTTTCATTCTTACTACCATGGCAGTTTACCCTTATTTAACCATAAAGTGAACCAATATGGGACAATTAAGTCTGTGCTAATTTAAAGAACTTGTTTTAAATATTCGCCGGTAAAACTTCCTTTTACAGAGGCAACTTTTTCCGGTGTACCTTCAGCGATGATCATACCGCCGCCGTTGCCGCCTTCGGGGCCGATGTCGATAACCCAGTCTGCAGTTTTAATCACATCAAGGTTATGTTCGATAATGATTACTGTGTTACCCATATCAACAAGTGCTTGAATGACCTCAAGTAGTTTTTTAATATCTTCAAAATGAAGTCCGGTTGTTGGCTCATCAAGTATATAAAGTGTACGTCCGGTTGACCTTTTCGAGAGTTCCTTGGAAAGCTTAACACGCTGCGCTTCACCGCCGGAAAGGGTGGTGGCGGCTTGGCCGATCTTGATATAATCAAGGCCAACTTTTTGCATCATGACGACCTTATCACGGACCGAGGGAATAGCGGCAAAGAAATCAACACCGTCTTCAACGGTCATATCAAGAATATCGGATATGGATTTACCCTTGAATTTAATTTCAAGCGTTTCGCGGTTATAACGCTTACCTTCGCAGACATCGCATTTAACATAAACATCCGGCAGGAAATGCATTTCTATTTTAATCAGGCCATCGCCCTGACACGCTTCGCAGCGGCCGCCTTTAACGTTGAATGAAAATCTTCCGGGTTTATAGCCTCGTGCTTTTGATTCCGGTAATCCGGCGAACCAGTCGCGAATTGGGGTAAAGGCGCCAGTGTATGTTGCCGGGTTTGAACGCGGTGTGCGGCCAATGGGCGATTGA
>JAESUD010000214.1 GCA_016763335.1 Emcibacteraceae bacterium
AAATTTTATTCATTCTTAGAATCCTAATTGAGTTAATAAATCCATTATTATAATTTTTAATACCCACATCGCGACCAAAGCCGAATACGGTCCGAAAAGCGCCACGTTCCATAAAACTTGCCATAATGAAATAATCAAATCTTGAGCCAAGCTATATTTAAACAAGATTTTTACTCAAATTCATTCAAATATAGGGCGTAGAAACTGTCGATCGTAGCGGATAATACATTTTGTGCTCTTCGCTAATTTATAAGCGGCGATACATTCTTCATCTTTCATACTATCTTTTCTATATGTTTCATAAGCTGATAAAGATGGAAAAGAAAATAACGTCACAGCTAAATCATTGTCACTCTCATGAGGTAAAAAGTACCCATGATGAGTGCCACCAAAACGTTCTACTAAGGGTATCCAAAGTTTTGCATATTCCTCAAATGCTTCAATTTTATCTGGATCAATTTGATACTTTACGTAACAGGTAATCATTAATAAGCTCCTTTGTAAGTATTTTAATTAGAATTAATTTAAACAGGAAACTCATCAAAATATGAATCGTTTTCATTCTCTGAGCACCATTTTGGTTTTTCTTTATAGAAAATAATTTTTTTATCATTAAATACTGGTTCAGCATCTAATGTTCCCGCCGGGACAACAATAGCTTTTCCCGATGAATTTAAATACGGCACTCCGGACCCGCATTCCGTACAAAAAGCTTTCGTGAACCCACGTTCATTATAATCAAATCTTTTGATGTCTTCCGAGCCAGAAATAATATTAAATTGTCGTGGGTCTCCAAAAAGGTTTGAAGCATATGCAGATCCCGTTATTTTACGACACTGCTGGCAATGACAAATATAAAATTGATCGAATTTATTCTCAATTTCATATTCTACTCTACCGCAAAGACATTTGCCTTTGATCATTTCACACATGTTTTTTCCATTCATTAAGTTTCTACGAATTTTGCAATTTTTTGAGCTCTTACAGCAGCAGAATCATTCTCTTTTTTTGGCGGTACGTTGATACCTTTTTGGCAAGCTGCACGATTATCCATTGCATCCAACCAACGTTTTAAGTTATCCAGTCCATCTATTGAGAAACCAGACCATTCATAACGTCGCAACCAGCACCAATTAGCAATATCAGCTATCGAATAATCATCCGCCAACATTCGGATGATTTTAAGTGACAATCTACGACTTCGCTCAAGCGTCTACATTCATTTTGATAACGATCGATAGCCGGTTGATATTTTTCTGGAAAATAGCGAAAGAATACATTCGCCTGCCCCATCATAGGTCCTACTCCACCCATTTGGAACATTAACCATTGCATGACGCGGCTTCTTGCGTTTCTATCTGTTGGCATTAGTTTTCCAGCCTTCTCCGCGAGATAAATCATGATGGCCCCGCTTTCAAAAATTACTAAATCGTCATTATCACGATCAATAATCGCAGGTATTCGGCCATTAGGATTTATTTTCAAGAACCAATCCTGTTTTTGCTCAAGCTCAGAAAGATCTAGCGACTGAAAGTTATAAGGCATTTTCAACTCTTCCAAAGTTACCGAAACTTTAAACCCATTTGGCGTTCTCGCTGTATAAAGATCTATCATCAAAGCTTTCCCTTCTCTTAGTTTTATAAACTCTTCGAGGTGATATAATCGCGAATTAAAGTGGAGCCCTTCATAACGTCAGCATCGGAAATCGCCGTTGAAATCCGTATTGAATTCATAGATGAATGGCCAAATGTTTGACCTGGCGCAACAGCGACCCCCACATCATCAAGTAAGTTACGAACAAAATCATCTGAATTTTGACCTGTATTTGAAATATCAATCATCATGTAAAAGGCCCCTTGTGGTTTATTTACCACCAATCCAGCCTTTCCTAGAACAGACATCGCAATTCCAGCTCGTCGACTGTATGCATCTAACATTTCTTTAACACAATCTTGAGGCCCATTTATTGCAGCTTCAGCTGCATATTGACTTATAGAAGACGGGCACGACGCAATAGGCTCCACAAACTGTGCTGAAGCCTCAATAATTTCTTCATTAGCTATAATCCAACCAATGCGCCACCCTGTCATTGAATATGATTTTGACACACCGGATATCAAAATAACTTTATCGGATGATTTATTATTTAAAGCAGATACATGTTTACCCTCAAAAACAAAATCTTCATAAATTTCATCTGATATCAGATATAAATCGTTACTTTCTGCAAAATTGATAAGTTCGTCCATTTTTTCAGAGGTAATAACAGCCCCTGTTGGATTACCGGGAAAATTTATAATCATTGCCTTTGTATTCGGCGTAATTTTAGATTGTAAATCTTCAATGTCGGGCCAGTAATTATTATCAGGATTTAGCATATACGGTTTTGCTTTGCCTCCCCCCATAGCAATAGAGCTTAGATAATTTGGCCATCCTGGATCAGGAACAAGTACTTCATCACCGTTTTCCAATATTGCCATCATCACAAGATAAATAGCCATAACGCCGCCAGAAGTAATACAAACGTTTTCCTTGTTCACATTAACTTTATTTCTACATGACGCTCTTTCAGCAACACTTTCTCGTAATGAATCCGTCCCAGCATTTGGAGTGTATCCTATATATTGGTTCCTTGAAGCCTTAAATGCCTCATCTATTATATGTTGAGGCGTCTTAAAGTCAGGTTGCCCTACTTCCATGTGAATTACAGACATACCTGATTTTTTTCTAGCCGCCGCTAGCGCCATTACCGCTCTAATACCGGAGGGGTGTAACTTAGATAAACGAGATGATAGTTTCATTATCTTGTCCTTAAATTTGTTCCAATGCTTGTTCGATATCATTTAAAATATCGGTCGTATTTTCTATTCCTGCAGCAAAGCGGATCAAACCTGAGGTTATTCCTTGTTCTTCTAACAGTTCTTTTGTAAGCCGACCGGCAAACATAGAAGCAGGTTGAATAATCACAGAATAAACTCCGCCTAAACTTCCTGCATTTCGTGCTAATTTCAAACTTTCAATGAATTTTACTCCTGCATCATATCCCCCTTTCAGATCGAAAGTTAGCAACCCTCCAAATCCTGACATTTGCTTTTGAGCAAGCCCATGTTGGGGATGAGATTTTAAGCCAGGATAATAAACCTGATTGACTTTAGAACTTTCTTCCAAAAGCTCAGCTATTGCTTGTGCATTTCTATTTTGCTGAAGAACTCTTAATTCCAAAGTTCTAATGCCCCGCAACGCCAGCCAAGAGTTGAATGGCGAGGGTATTGCACCGACATTCATATTCATGTCCCAAATTTGCTCTACAATAGTTTGTGATGCAGTAATGCTTCCCGCTAATAAATCATGATGTCCACCAATATACTTTGTCGCGCTGTGCATAACGATATCCACACCAAATTCTAATGGCTTTTGATTAATAGGCGTAGCAAAGGTGTTATCGCAAAATGTGATAATGCCTTTCGACT
This sequence comes from Emcibacteraceae bacterium, assembly GCA_016763335.1. GTDB lineage: Bacteria > Pseudomonadota > Alphaproteobacteria > Sphingomonadales > Emcibacteraceae > Pseudemcibacter. Next base: position 3,471 of record JAESUD010000214.1, read on the forward strand.
TTGCTAGTTCAGAAACAAAATTTAAATCCGTGATATGCATGGATGGATTTACGGGCGTCTCCGTTAATATCAATCGTGTATTAGGTTTAACAGCGCGTTCAAACGCAAGAGCATCGCGTTGATCCACTTTGGTGGTTTCAATGCCGTATTTTGGCAATACATGAGTTACCATCTCCGTGGTGCCCATATAATGATTGGTTTGTGCAACTACGTGATCCCCCGCTTTTAGAAAACTTAAAAGTGTAGTCGTGATTGCTCCCATGCCAGAAGAAAAAATTATTCCACTTTCTCCCCCTTCAAGGCTCGAGATAACCTTTGCTAATCTTGAAGTGGTTGGATTACCGTGCCGTGCATAAAATTTATCTCCTAATGGTACAGATGAAATATCAGCAAATTCCTCAGCATCAGCAGCAACAGCATTTACTGATTGATGTATAGGCGGTGAAACACTCCAGTCATCAGATAAGTCAATGTCCGAATAAAGAAGTTTCGTCGTTAGTCCGTAAGAATTATTATCTCCAATTTTCGTCATAATATTTCCTTAGTTCTCTACAACTGTATTTTTAAGTATTCCAATGCCTTCAATTTCAACTTCACAGACATCACCGGGTTTCATGAATAATTGCGGTTTACGACTTACACCTACACCTGCTGGCGTTCCCGTAAGAATGATATCGCCTGGTTGCAAAGTACAGATATGACTAATATCTGAAATAATATCAGCAACAGAAAAAATAAGCTGATCAGTATTTGATGATTGCACTGTCTGACCATTTAAACGCGTTTCAATTTTCAAGCCATGCGCTCCTAAAGGCAACTCATCTGCGCTAACAATAACTGGGCCTAGACCGCCACTTTGGTCCATTAATTTACCCGCCACCCACTGAGAAGTTCTTGTCTGAATATCTCGAGCGGATCCATCATTTGCAATTGTGTACCCAAATACATGATCAAGTGCCTGTTTTTTTGAAACAGCACGGGCTAGTTTACCAATAACAACAACTAGCTCTCCTTCAAAATCAAATTTATTGGATATTTTGGGATGAATTAATGGCTGTTCATGTCCAGAAAAACTACTCGGAAACCTCGTAAAAATTGTTGGAAATGTTGGTTCTTCTTCACCGAGCTCTTTTGCATGATCACTATAATTTAACCCTATACATATTATCCGTGATGTTGATGCGATAGGGATACCCCAACCATTCTCATATGTTGTAGATAAGTTATCAACATCGAACCAATCCAATTCTGCTTCTTTTTTTAACACCAAATTATCACCTGACATCTCCATCAGTTGAGCTTTGCCGTCTTTGATTAAATTACTTATTCTCATAGTCAAATTTCCTATTTTAATTCTAAATCACACCCATTGCAGCTGAAGGCCCATCTTTCAACATTTCAGCCAACTTTAATAACCCAGCCTCCAGCGCTGCAATATTAGGCGCAGCGCCTAAGCACAAACGAACTCCGGGCTTGCTCGAATTAGAACTCACGCTGAACGTTCCATTCCCTAAAACAGCAACGTTATTATTAAAGGCTTCACTTATAAAAACCTCTGTTGACCATTCAGCCGGTAGCTTTATCCATACATAAAAGCTAGATAAGTTACCCAAGATGAGCTTTTGACCAATTATTTTTTTTGCAAGTTTTTGCCTTTTTCCGGCTTCTTCTTTTTTTGTTAATAAAGTAGAAGAAGCCGTTCCATTATTTACCCATCTTGTAGCAATCTCGGCCATTAAAGGAGGTAAAGCCCAATGTGTAGCTAACAACCTACGTCGGACAATTTTTAAAACTGCAGATGGAACTCTTACATAGGCAATTCTCAACCCTCCACACACTACTTTTGAAAAACTTGCGATAAAAAACGTTAGTTCGGGCAATAAGTTCGCATATGGTTCAGGACGGACATCAGAAAAAAGGCGATAAATGTCATCTTCGAGAATATAAATTCCATGCTTTTGGCATATATCAGCAATTTCCACACGCCTTTCTGTTGGCGTTAAAATTGTGGTTGGGTTCTGAACCGTAGGTGATGTATATAACGCTTTCACATTCTCATTATCGTAAAGCGCGTTCAATAATGCCTGAGGAATAATTCCATTTTCATCCATAGATAATGAAATTAAATTGATACCCAGCATCTCAGCACTTTCTTTTATACCGGGATATGTGAGCTCTTCAACCAGAACAGTTTGGCCAGCTTTAGCAATACTTGATAAACAAACCGTTATTGCATGTTGCGCACCCGACGTAATGACAATATCGTCTACGGAACAATCCACTCCATTTAATTGTAACCATTTTAATCCCGCGTTACGAAATTCTTCACGCCCGGCATGCTCTTGATAAGTTAAAAGGTGTTGACTATCCTCAAGCGCAATCTGAGATAATGTTTCTGAGAGCGAAGGATCAAAATCATAAAGAGGGTAATCAACCCTCAGATCCAACAAACCCAGGTTTCCACCACCAACAGCACTAAGAAATTGGTCGCCTTCTCCCGAAACAAACGACCCACTACCAACAATAGTTTTGATTAAGCCGACAGAGTTTGCCTCTTGATATGCACGTGCGACAGTACTTTTTGCAATTCCCAGACAATTAGCTAATTCCGTTTGTGTTGGTAGTCTTTCACCACTAGCGAGATGCCCAGAACATATGTCTTTTTTCAAAGCATTTATAATAGCTTTTATCTTATGAGGCGTATGCCTATTTATAATTGGTTTCCACATAATTAGATCATATTGAATTCATTTAATAATTCAATTGCAATATTGAACCTATTTTTACCTAAAAGAACTCATTTGAAATTTTAAAAACCGCATAAATCCATCATTTATGTGCCGCTCAGAAGAGCAGCACATAAAGATAACCTGGTATACTCTTAAAAAATCATCTTCTTTCTAGCGAGATTTTGCCGATAGCCTTGCCGGATTCGTAATATGCATGAGCTTCATTTGCTTGATCAAATGTAAATCTATTATTATCTAAATGCGGCTTTAACTTATTCGCCTCGATCAACTTTGTAGCTTCACGCAATATATTACCGTGAGATTGCCTATTTATTCCCGTATACATAGGCAATAACATCATAATAATATGGAGAGACAAGCTTTTCATATGCATAGGTGATAAATCATGAGTATTTGACCCAATGATACCAGCTACTTGACCACCCGTTTTTGCAGCCGTCAGTGAGTTGTCTAATGATCCACCACCGATGGTATCAAATACTGCATCGAACCCATCACCATTAGTAAGTCTGCTTACATAACTTTCAACATTCTCATCACGATAGTAGATAACATTATCTGCCCCCATGTCACTTGCGACTTTGGCTTTTTCCTCTGAAGAAACTGTTGTGGATACATTTCCACCAAAAGCTTTCGCCAATTGAATTGCAATATGACCTACTCCTCCTGCACCACCATGAATCAATACGGACGCACCATCTTTCATTTGAATACGCGTTTTTAATGCTTCCCAGGCTGTAATAGTTACCAAAGGCATAGCTGCAGCTTCGATAAAAGAAAGATTTTTAGGCATTGGTGCCATTAAATTCTTATCGACGATCATATATTCACTTAATGCACCTTTTAACTTTCCAATTCCACCAGCGCATCCGTATACTTTATCACCAACTGAGAATTCCGTATCCCCTTCGCCGATAGCCGTTACGACACCAGATACATCACAATGCAACACTCCAGGGAGCGCAGGGTTCCAAGCCGTCGCATTTCGAAGTAATTTATTATCCACCGGATTAAGGCTGGTCGCTTTCACTTCCACCTCTAATTCGTTTTCTTTAGGTGAAATTCTCGTACTACTCATAACTTTAAACTTAGCATCATCGCCATATGTTTCCGTGATCCAAACTTTCATTAAATATCTCCTATTGAATTTTTCACTGAAATATTGATACTATTACCCAGTAATTTAGTCTAGTACGCACTATTTTCATCCATAGTATCAAAAAAGAAACTAAAGGAATAATAATGGATTATGATGGACCTTTCGGTTGTTCAGTAGAAGCTGCCCTTTCCGTAATTGGAGGGCGTTGGAAAGCTGTTATTTTGTTTAAATTATTAGAGTCTAATATTTTAAGGTTTGGGGAGCTACAAAGAGCTATCCCTGAAGTTCGCCAAAAGATGTTAACCAATCAACTTAGAGAACTAGAGAGCGATGGAATTATCAATAGGAAAGTTTATCCAGTCGTGCCGCCGAAGGTAGAGTATAGCCTAACGGAATATGGAAAATCTCTCAAAAAAATCCTAATGGCTATGAAAGATTGGGGAGCACTTCATCAAGAAAAAATTAAACTTAGATAATCAATTTTACTAAAGTTAGAATTATTTCTTAATAACAGTATTAATACTTAAACCCTAGGTCAAAATTTTAATTGAATGTTCATTTTGAGAAAAAACATTGACCCGAAAACTTCTGCTTTAGGTCGATAAAAATCATTTAATATTGTTAATGAGAAAAGGTTTAATCTGCTTACAGAAAACAAAATTTAGTCCTTTGCTAACAACAAAGCCCTTCAGGTTTTTGTGCTAGCTATGTAAATCAATGAGTTAGGTATAATTGGCTGATTTCAACTTAATTACACAGCCTGCTTTATGATCAAAATTACTCATATAGTTCAATGATTTATCATCATATTTAATTTTGGTTGCGGGGGTGTGGATTTACCGTCCTCGCTTCGCTGCGGCGTTGCCTACGGCCGAACCATGCAATTTATGCTAAGGCATAAAGTTGCGGATTAAAGTCAAACTCCCACCCATCCAATAAAAAACCCCGGCCGTCAGGGCCAGGGTTATTTATTTGGTTGCGGGGGTTGGATTTGAACCAACGACCTTCAGGTTATGAGCCTGATATATATA
>JAESUD010000215.1 GCA_016763335.1 Emcibacteraceae bacterium
ATCGGAAGAATTGGGAAAGTTGCCCCGCCGCCGCCAGGGATCGGCACTTGATTACGGAAAACCAGTGTACCCGGTTGTCCCGAACCTGAAATGCTAGTACCAGATGTTAGCTCGGACCGATCAAGTGAACTTAGACGGCTTCGGTCCATAAATGACCCAGCAATAACGAAATGGCCGCTTTCGCCAACATCTGTGCCCCAAATGGCCGATATATCAAAATCACGCTGACTATCGGCTGTTGTAGTTTGTGCCCCGGCATCAATTTCAAAGCCATTAAAATTTTTCCTGGTGATGAAGTTAACCACCCCGGAAACAGCATCAGTACCATAAATAGCCGAACCGCCATCTTTTAATGTTTCAACACGCTCAACCATAATAAGCGGCATTAAAGAATTGGTATCAACAAAAGTTGAACCATCATCAGCATATGCCGCCGACAATGTCTGACGTTTACCGTTAAGAAGGATCAGAGTTGAACTTAGTCCAAGATTACGAAGGTTTACGTTTCCCGTACCCGTGCTAAAATTTTGAGTAAAGGCATCGGTATTTAATTCTGACCCGGCATTAAATGTCATATTTCTCGCTATATCACCAAGGCTATTCAAACCCTGTGCTGAAAGATCAACCCGGCTAACCACATTAAGTGGTGACGGTGAATTGCCTTGCGTTTTACCACCAATAAAAGAGCCGGTGACAACAACAACATCCATATTATCTTGATCTGCTACTTCTTGAGCATAGACCGGAATGGATATGACGGATAAAACGGAAAGGGAAAAAAGGGCTGTAGAATATTTTAAATAGTTAAAATGACGCATAATTTGCTCCCAAGATTATTATTATTACTATTCACTAATATCAGCGTATTCCTCTGTTTCAAATATGTCAACGGCGTATAAAGTAACAAAAACCTGATAAAATAAACTGATTTTGAGAAATTTTATTATTGAAAATCAACTTTCTAATATCTCTCTTTCAGTATCTAAGTCACGGTTATAAGCATTGTCCTGAGTGAATTTTTCAGGAAAACGTGCTTTTAATTTATTGATATTAGTCTCTGCTACTTCCGAAAAATCAGTATCAAGTTCACGGAACAGCATCGCCAGATACCAAAGCAAATCTCCCGCTTCTTCTTTTAAATTGACCTTGTCAAATTCACCGGTTTTCGCGGCTTTAAGGAATGCTTCACTTATTTCACCCGCTTCGGTACATAACCCGTAAATCGCATGAACAATATTACCATTTAGGTTTTCAATCGAGAAGTCATCAACTTTACCGCCGGATAGTGCATCACCCTTACCGTAAAACAATCGACGTTTTTGATTATCAAGTGTTTCCCCGGTAGCCGCAAAATTTTCAAATGTTTCTCTTACTTCTTCCTCTGTGACTTTATCGGTGAAATAAGTGTTAGACGCGGTTCGCGCACTATCGACAAGGTAGTTTTTCATAATATTCCTTAATTGATGAATTTAATTATTTTATTTATATCCAAAACCGATGAAAAAACAACATTCGGATACTTATAAAAAACAAACTATGATAATTTGATTATAAAAAGAGGTGATAATGGCTAAATATAATGCATTAATTTCGTGGAAACGCGCCCCAGACGAAAAATATATCGATCAGAAATATAGCCGTGAACATTTATGGCAATTTGATAACGGGTTAAGCATGCCTGCCAGCCCATCACACCATATTGTCCCACTTCCTTATTCCAACCCCGACTATATTGATCCTGAATTGGCATTCGTCGCCTCAATTTCAAGTTGTCACATGTTGTTCTTTTTAGATTTATGTTCACGTGAAGGCATTGTCATTGACAGCTATGCGGATAAATCAGTTGGGTATCTGGAACGGATCGGCAAAAATAAAATGGCCATGACCAAGGTAATATTAAAGCCGCAAGCGACATATTCCGGGGATAACATGCCCACAATTGATGACATCAAACGCATTCATCATAAAGCGCATGACTTATGTTTCATTGCCAATTCTGTCACAACGGAAATTCTTACAGAGATAATATCTTAAGCTTGAAGCGCATCTTTGATCGCGCTCAAGGCAATATTTATATCTTGCTGTGTGGTCGCGTGTGAAGAAATGCTTATGCGAAACGCTTTTCGGCCTTTCCATAATGTGGGCCCAAACCATGTTTTGCCGCTGCGCTGAACCCTTTTAATAAATTCATCAAGCTTATCATCATCATCCATGGTTGCGACAATCTGGTTTATCACCACATCATTGAGTATTTCAAAACCCATTTCGGATAAACTTTCCGCAAAACCACTGGCAAAATTGCAAGTGTTATCAATAATTTCTGCAAGTCCGTCTTGACCAAGATGTTTCAACGCTGCCCATATTTCAATGCCCCTCGCCCGCCGTGTTAATTCAGGGGTATAATGGTATGCTTCGCGTAACTCACCCTGCACCAGATAAGCTGCCTGAACACCAAACATTGCTTGCATTGCTTCACGGTCACGGCAAATGGCAATTGCGCTATCATGGGGGACATTAAGCCACTTATGACAATCTAATGACCAGCTATCGGCCCGTTCCATACCGTCGGATAAGTGCTTTCTGTTTTTTGATGCCCCGACCCAACCACCAAACGCCGCATCCACATGTACCCACGCGCCGACATTTTCAGCCGCGTCACATATTTCATGGAACGGATCAAACGCACCACTATTCACATTGCCCGCTTGCAAGAGCACAATCGAATGATCATCAAGGGTTGGCATCGCTGAAACAAGCAGACGACCCTGGGCATCACACGGAACAAATTCCAGTTCATTCTTACCGTAGCCCATATATTGCAAGGCAATAATATTTGTCGGGTGTATTTCATCGGACATAATGAAACGGATTTTCGGCGCGTTTATAATGCCGTCCGCCTTAAGGTCATAACCAAGATTTTTATATATTTTATTTCGCGCCGTCGATAATGCTGTAAAGCCCGCCATTGTTGCGCCCGTTACAAACCCATAACCGCTCCCTTGCGGCA
>JAESUD010000216.1 GCA_016763335.1 Emcibacteraceae bacterium
CACGACCTCTGTTGTAACAACTGGTGCCGTGACGGGTACATCTGATCATGCCATTAATGTCTTTCAGGATACGGGAACAGTCGGGGTTACGGTCAATACGGGTGCGGGCACCATATCGGGCGGTAAAAAAGCAATACTTGTTGATAATGACGGTAATGGTGCAACAACTGTTACCACAGCCGGAACTGTTACGGGTACGACAGAAGACGCCATATTTATAGATAATGCAGCGACGACAACGGGGGCAACGGTTAATGCGACCTCAGGGACAATCACGGGTAATACCTATGGTATCAATATTGATCATAAGGGGACTGGCGCAGTTACTATTACTGGCGCCGCTGATATCACGGGTACGACGTTAGACGGTATAACTGTTGATAACACTTCAGTGGGCTCAAACATCAGTGTCACTACAAACGGTGCTATTTTGGGCGATGACCGTGGTATTCGAGCCAACAATGATGGCACGGGAACAACATCGGTTACAACAACCGGCGCCGTGACTGGAACAACAGCAGAAGCGATCAACGTAAGTAACACAGGGTCGGCTACGGATATTTTCGTAAACACCGGAGCGGGCGCAATTTCAGGCGCCAATATTGGTATTGATATCAGCAACTCAGGTACGGCGGGTACGACCTCGGTTGTAACAACGGGTGCCGTGACGGGTACATCTGATCATGCCATTAATGTTTTTCAAGATACAGGAACGGCCGGGGTTACGGTTAATACCGGTGCGGGTACTATATCGGGCGGCAAAAAAGCAATACTCGTTGATAATGATGGTAACGGTATGACATCTGTTACTACAGCCGGAACGGTTACAGGCACGACTGAAGACGCCATATTTATAGATAACGCGGCGACGACAACGGGGGCAACGGTTAATGCGACCTCAGGAACAATCACGGGTAATACGAACGGGATCAACATTGATCATAAGGGGACAGGATCAGCCACAATTACAGGCGCCGCTGATATCACAGGGACGACGTTAGACGGTATTTCTGTGGATAATACATCATCGGGATCAAGCATCGCTATCACCACAAACGGCGCTGTTTTAGGTGATGATCGCGGCATTAGAGCCAACAATGATGGCACGGGAACAACATCTATCACAACTACAGGCACTGTAACAGGTACGACGCAACAAGGGATTTATGCTTTTAATAATACCACGGCAACAGGTATAACGGTTAACACTGGTGCGGGAACCGTAACGGGTAATACGTATGGTATCCATGTAAATGCATTAAGTGCGGGTGATCTTTCAGTTTCAACAATTGGGTCTGTTATTGGTACGACGGAAGATGGTATTTATGTTGATCATGACGGAACAGGATCATCATCAATAAGCGCTATGGGGTCAGTAATGGCGGCCAAAAATGCAATTTACGCTGAACTTGCAGCTACCGCAACCAGCATGATCATCACCAGTGGTGCAGGAAGTGTTAACGGCGGGTTTAGCGGTATTTTCGCTAATAACCTTGGAACAGGCACAACGACCGTCACAACAGGCAGCGGTACTGTTACAGGCACGGCGGATCATGGTGTTTATGCATTAGGTCAGGGAACCGATGTTACGGTTAATACGGGCAGCGGTGCGGTTACAGGGAATACGCACGCTATTTATGCCGAAAATAATGGTAGCGGTGATACAATTGTGACCACGTCAGGTGCTGTTTCAGGTACTGTAAATGGTGTAACGGTTTCTAATGGTGTGACAAGTAATGATATAACTATTGATACAGGAGCTGGTGCAATTACGGCGGCGAACCTTGGCATAAGTTCTGTTAATAGCGGTACGGGATCAACGACGATAACAACGGCTGGAAATGTGACGGCAACGTCAGGAACGGGTATTTCAGCGACTAATGCAGGGACTTCTCTAGATATTAATGTGAATAGTGGAACGGTTTCAGGGGCCGTTAACGGTATTCAGGCAACGAACACCGGTTCAGGGAACACGACAATTACCAATGCAGGTACCGTAACAGGAGGAACCCATAGCATCCTTATTGGCGGCGGATCAACGACGGTTAATAACTCAGGTACATTAAACGGTGATGTTTTATTTAATGCCGGGGATGATACGTTTTCACTGGCGGCGGGTTCAACATTTAATAATGATGCCGACGGGGGCACGGGTAATGATGTGTTTAATGTAGCTGGGGATCATACACTCGGTACTATTACCGATTTTGAAACAGTTGATATTTCAAACGGAACAGTTTTATGGAATAGCGCGGCATCAGATGTGGGTGATATATCGTTAAGAAATGCAAATCTCAGCTTTGGTGGTGTTGCAGTTAATGTATCACTTGATGCCAATTCTATGCTTTCGGGCACAGGCATTTTTGATGATTTGGTCACAAACGGCATTATTTCACCGGGAAATTCAGCCGGAACCATAACCGTTTCTGGTAATTATACTATGGGTGATACGGCAGTTTATCATGCGGAAATTTACGCTGACGGTTCGGGCGACTTAATTGACGTGGACGGCGCAGTTGCACTTAACGGTAAACTTGAAATCGCAATTATGGATGACCCTGAAAATTATGATAACAAGGGTATTTTTACTATACTTTCTGCAGATGGTCCGATTACAGGTGATTTTGTCACGGTTAGCAGTGAAAATACATCCACAACTCTTTATGTGATGCATCATATCAGAAATAACAATGTGGAAGTGGATTTCATTAATCCGACCGAATATTTTGCCCCAGCGGGTGAGACGTTAAATCAAAAAGCAGCCAGCGTGATATTACCTCACCTTGCTATCAGTTCTGTGGAAGCTGAAAAGTTATTTCATGCTGATGATGTTGAAATAAATGAAAAATTAGAAGAATTGAGCGGCAACAGGCATGCGACGATGGCCAATATTATTGCATCGGACGGTACAGAATATATGAAAGCAGTAGTGTCCCAAGTTGATGCCGTTGGTAAAGGAAATGTGAAAACCTGGGTGAACTCTTATGGTTTAGATAGCAAGGCGATTACAGACGGCAATGCCCGTGGTTATGATCATGTGAGCAAAGGGATGACATTTGGTTTTGGCTTTGGCCTTCTGGACAGTATTACAGCAGGTGTTCATGGTGGGGCTAGTTGGTCTGATGCCAATTTTGGCGTTGACAAAGGCGAAGGCCGGACAAAAGAAGCCGGTGCCTATATTGCGGGTGATTTTAATGTTTTGAAATTTGTTGCTGCCTATAGCCACGGCTGGCACGATGTTAAAATGAACCGCGTTATGAGCCTTTTGGGAACAGCACAAAATGATGCAGAGGCAAAAAGCCATAAATTTGAGTTCGAAGTCAGTATTCCCCTGCGAATAAACCAAGTCATAATTGAACCCATCGGCGGTATTAATCATACCAAAGTTAACGGTTTTTCCATTAATGAAACAGGCGCGACCATTGGTGACTTAACAGGCTCCACAAAAGATTTTACGAGCACACAAGTCCACGGTGGCCTGCGTTTGAGTGCTCAATTACCTGTTGGAAATTTTGGTGTTATTACCCCATCAGTACAAGTGGAGTATGCGCGTGAACTAG
>JAESUD010000217.1 GCA_016763335.1 Emcibacteraceae bacterium
GGGCCATAAAACGGTGACCAAATGTCACGTTCCCTGATCTGATGCCATCAAGATCAAAGTCGACAACATTGCCGTCCAGCAAACATAAAATATTATGCATAGGTCGCACCCATTTAAGCGTACCATCACCCCAGCGTTGCGATTTCGGCCATGGGAAATTTCGGATAATTTCCGGCATAAACTCCGCAATCACTTCCATTGCTGGGCGACCTTTTTGATCAATTATCGCGTATAAAAAAGTGCCCTTTTTATCTTCGCGCTCTACAAGCTGATCACGCGTCAAACCTGCTCCCCTTAAAAAACCTTCAATGGCTTTTTCCGGTGCATCGGCCCGTGGCCCACGGCGTTCTTCAGAAACATCTGGCTGCTCGGTCGCAAGAGTTTCAATATGAAGCGTAAGCCGTCTTGCGGTAACATAAGATGATACGCCGTTATGTTCCAATTTCGCGCCTTGGAGTTTACCTGTTACAAGCCGCACCAAATCAATTGCAGCTTTTTCCTGCATACGCGCAGGAATTTCTTCGGAAAAAATTTCAAGCAGAAATTCAGCCATTTTATTTTCCTTCACCGATTGATATTAGATAAGCCTCACAGCATGCCTTGGCAAGGCCACGAACCCGGCCAATATAGGCCTGACGTTCCGTAACACTAATCACGCCGCGCGCATCAAGAAGGTTAAAAGCATGTGATGCTTTTATACATTGGTCATAAGCAGGCAGTGGATAGTTACCCTTAGCTAAAATCGCCTGACATTCAGCCTCTGCATCACTGAAATGTCTGAATAAAATATCGGTATTTGCTATTTCAAAGTTATACGCGGAAAATTCCTGTTCATTTTGCAGGAATACTTCGCCGTATTTTACACCTTCACTATTCCAGCGCAGATCATATACATTATCAACACCTTGAATATACATAGCAAGCCGCTCTAAACCATAAGTAAGCTCGCCCGTTACCGGCTTGCAGTCAAACCCTCCAACCTGTTGAAAATAGGTGAACTGACTAACTTCCATGCCATCACACCAAACTTCCCAGCCAAGGCCCCAAGCGCCGAGAGTTGGGCTTTCCCAGTCATCCTCGACAAAACGGATGTCATGCTGACTGCTATCGATGCCCAGTACTTTTAAACTTTGCAAATAGAGTTCCTGAATATTATCCGGTGACGGTTTAAGAACCGTTTGGAACTGGTAATAATGTTGAAGGCGATTTGGGTTTTTACCATACCGACCATCAGTAGGACGGCGACATGGTTGTACATAGGCCGCTTTCCATGGTTTACTTCCAAGAGACCTTAACGTTGTCGCAGGATGAAAAGTACCTGCCCCCACTTCCATGTCATATGGTTGTAAGATCAAACACCCTTGATCTGCCCAGAAATGCTGCAATTTCAAAATCAGGTTTTGAAAGCAATTATCGTCCATTTTATCACCAGCCATGAGATAGGAACTTTCGCTTGAAAAATATAGAAAACTGAGTGGAAACTACCCACCAGCATCCCCAAGGTCAAGGGCTGAAATTATATTTCAGTTAAACGAGAAACGTTGATAGCGTAAAGCGCAATAGAATTCCTTATTTTCAAATAGTTAAGCAATGATCTATACAGAAGATTTTCCACTGGAATATCATTGCTTCAGATGATTTTTAAATGATTGTTTAAATATTAATAAATTTATACTATTTTTAACTCTAATGAATAAAAATCCATCACAAAAAAGGAAGCTTTGTGAAAATATTAATTGTAGCGGGCACATTTCCCCCATATGCGCCTTCATCAGCAAGCAGAGCCAACAAATTTGCCAAATACCTGGAACAACAAGGCCATGATGTAAAGGTTCTTGCACCGAAATTACCGGGGCAAGATATGTCTTTAACGCCTGAAATTTCATTAGATAAAATTATATTGACCGATTTTTATGACGTGAATGATTTTCCAACGGATGTTATAAATTACTTCAAAAACCTGTTTTCATTCAATAATGGTCACTCCGTTAATATCGAGCCAGATAAAGAACCCATCGCAATCAATAGTAACTCACAATATAAAGAGTCCACTATTAGCAAGACTTACAGATTTCTGACAAATGTTCCAGACAGAATGATCGGTTGGTATCCATCAGCGATTAGAGCCGGCAGAAAATTATTTCAAGAGTGGAGCCCTGATGTTATTTTTTCTACGGCACCGCCCTATACCAGCTTTGTCGTCGCCCACAGGCTGGCAAAAATGATCGATATTCCATGGGTCGCCGATTACAGGGACTTGTGGATAGATGCCAGCAATTATCAATATAAAACCATGAGAGGCCGAATAAACAAGATTGTTGAAAAAATACTCTTATCCAATTGCAACGGCCTAATTACCGTGACAGATACATGGGTTCAAAACCTTCAAAAAAGATATGAAATACCAGTTGCCTTGGCGATGAATGGGTTTGATCCAGATGATTTCGACGAGAAAAATAAAAATGTTCTATACCCTGACCACCTGACTTTCCTTTATGCAGGCGTATTATATGGCCGTAGAAGAGACCCATCATTATTATTTGAGGCTCTCGGAAAGCTCGGCGAGCAAGCAAAAGAAATAAAAGTATTATTTTATACACCTAACGGGGGTGATGACTTTAGCCCACACCAAAAAGCACTTATTGATAAATATAATTTACATGATCAAATTATAGCCAATAAATTTATACCGCAGAAAGAATTGCTCGATATTCAGTTGGGTGTCGATATTCTGCTTTTGCTTCGCTGGGATGATCCCGCTGAAAGAGGGGTTATTGCCGGAAAACTTTTTGAATATATAGGGGCAAAGAAAACAATTCTATCGGTAGGAAGTGTCGAGGGCGAAGCCGCAGATATAATTCGTGACAATGATTTCGGTACAGTTAGTAACGATGTCGATGAAATTGTTAAAATTCTACAACAACATCTGAAAAACAAAAAAGACGGTATTGAAATCAATAGTGAGAACAAAAACCGTAACAATTATACAAGATCATTACAATTTGAAAAAATTGAACAAATGCTGATAGACTTGGCAAATAAAAAACAAGGTGGGGAATAGTCTATTGTGAGAAATATTTTAAAAATAATCATATTATATATAGCGAAATATTGCGGCATGTTTCGCTTGACCAAAGCACGGTACAAAAATAAAATTCGTATTCTCTGCTATCATGGCTTTAGCATGATTAATGAAGAACAGTGTGTCCCTGGACTATTTATTAAGCCGGATATTTTTGATGGCCGTATGAAATACCTCACAGAAAACGGTTACAATGTTATTAGCTTAGAAGAAGCCTACATCGCCGCAACAACAAATAAGATCGAGGATAATTCAGTTGTTATTACCATTGATGACGGGTTTTACAGCACATATTCAGAAGCATTACCGATACTCAAAAAATATAATTTACCATCAACGCTTTATCTAACGTCATATTATTTTGATAGAAATTGCCCAATATTTACTCTTGCTGTCAACTATATGTTCTGGAACAGCAAGAAAGACAAATTTGATTTATCCATATTGGATATAGATGGTCTTGGAATTGTTCATGCGGGCACCACGCAGTGCGAAGAAAGCATAGTTAAAATATCCGAAACGGGCCAAGCCTTTAAAAATAATGAAGGCAGAATAAACCTGCTTGAAAAACTCGGGCAGGCCACTGGGCAACCTTATCAGGACATCAATGAAAGCCGTATCTTAAACCTGATTACGGAAGCAGAGCTAAAAGAATGCATTCAGCATAAAATGGAAATAGAGCTTCATACACACCGCCATATTTTTCCGCTCGACCCACAAGAAGCCACAGCCGAAATTGAGAAAAACAAAAACCGGGTCAATGCATTATTAAAAACACCTATGAGCCATTTTTGTTACCCAAGCGGAGATTGGTCGAGTGATCATTGGCCGATTTTAGATCAACAAAATGTTAAAACATCTACCACCTGTGATAATGGCCTTGTTTCATCTGAAACACCACTTCACGCATGGAGCCGTTTTCTTGACAGTGCTCGCATCTCAAAAATTGAATATGAATCTGAATTATCAGGATTTACGGAATGTTTAAGGAACATGCGCGGTAAATAGATTTTATTTAGAGACCGAACTTCCCCCACTCGCCACGAGTTTCGATGGTTTTAATAACATCATCAGCAAAAGACGAATGAGCGACGCGCATGCCAAGCAGCCCCTTAATAAATCCTTTTTCTTCTTTGAGACGTTTAAATTTAACATCATCGCCGAGCTTTTCTTTCATTACTGAACGCAAATCACCAACCCCGTCAATAAGGCCCATTTTAACGGCCTCTTCCCCGTTCCAGACTTGACCGGAAAAGATGGTTTTTTGCACGCCTTTTAATCTGTCGCCGCGCGCTTCTTTTACGAATGTCTTAAAGAAATCATGAACTTCTTTAAGTAAACCTTTCATCATTTTAACGTCTTTTTCCACTTCCGCTTTGAACGGGTCCATTATTGATTTACTTTCACCCGACGTATGAACCCGGCGCTCAATACCAAGTTTTTCAATAGCGGCCGAATAACCAA
>JAESUD010000218.1 GCA_016763335.1 Emcibacteraceae bacterium
GAAGCGGTGGATTTCTCCGAGCAGAGTTTTGCCAGTCATATGAATATTAATTTGCGCGGGCCTATGCAGCTTAGTCGCGGCCTTCATAAGATACTTAAGGATGAAGATAGAGGCAGCATTGTCAATATTCTTGATAGTAAAGTTTTTTCCTTAAATGCTGATTTTTTTAGTTACAGTTTAAGCAAATTTGGTCTTTATGGTGCCACAGAAATGATGGCACAGGCATTAAGTCCAAAAGTGCGTGTTAACGGCATCGCCCCCGGCCTTACGTTAATTAGCGAAACCCAGTCTGCTGAAAACTTTGAACTTGCCAGTCATTTAAACTTTGTCGGTGCGCCGATAAATGTTGAACATATCGCCGCGACGGCACTTTACTTAATTGAAACGACGTCAATTAACGGTGCTGTTATTCCGGTAGACGGCGGACAAAAGATGATGAATTTTACCAAAGATGTGGTCAACGTCGCTACCGGTATATTAGAGAAAAATAAATAATCTAAAGCTCGATGTCTACCATCACTGGCGCGTGGTCGGATGGTTTTGTCCATGCCCTTACATCTTCCAAGACTTTCATGGATTTCATGTTGCCTTTAAGCGGTTGACTGCACCAGACGTGGTCTAGTCTGCGGCCTTTATTGGAAACACGCCAATCGCGGGCGCGGTATGACCACCAACTATAAAGGCGTTCAGGTTCGGGCACGAAATGGCGCATAACATCGAACCAGTTATGGGCTTCTTGCACAGAATTTAATGCGTCGCACTCGGCGGGTGTGTGACTAACGACTTTGATTAATTGTTTGTGGGACCAGACATCACTTTCTAGCGGGGCAATATTCAGATCACCAACAATAATATGTTTTCCGTCTTGCGGCAGTTCATGAGCCCAATTTGTCATTTCGGCAAGAAAATCCATTTTATGGGCAAATTTATCATCCAATGCAATATCCGGCACATCCCCGCCGGCGGGCACATAAAAATTATGAAGTTTGATACCGTTTTCAAACTGTGTTTCCACATGGCGTGCGTCGCCTTTATCACACCAGTTAATGCGATTGTTTGAAGTGATCGGTAATTTGCTGAGCGTTGCGACACCGTGATAGCTTTTTTGTCCGGCAAGGGCATGATGGGTAAGGCCATGTTTGTTAAAAATATCCGCGGGGAACATATGATCCTGTACTTTGGTTTCTTGAAGGCAGAGGATATCGGGATTATATTGCGTAAGCAGTTGATCAACGAGTTCTAATCGTGCGCGAACGCTGTTTATGTTCCATGTAATAAGACGAATTTTTGTCATCAAGGTAGCCTTTGATCTATTAAAATATATTCAGGGTGTTGCCAGCAATACCCAGCGGCCAGTGACCGTTCTCATAAAGTTGGAATTTGAGGGCGAATGGATGATTTTCTTCTTCACCAGCGGCAATTACCAGTGCTGCCTGATAACAGGCTTGAACTGCTTGACCAATAGCGGCACGGAGGAGTTCTTCGTCCTCGACGCCCCATTTGATGGACGCGCCTTCAACGGCTTTGGTGATTGCTTCTGCGGCTTTTCCGGTAATATTGGTAAGGGCAACTTCAAGCACGTCTTCTTCTATAAACTCAAGAGTATTAGTGATTAATGATGCGGCCAATTGTTCTTCGACTTCCCAGGCGGGGCTGTTCCAGTCATTGGTTTCAAGGCAGGTAATAGCATCCTGCCAGTCGGGGACTTCTGCAGGATAGCTTTCAGGAAAACCCAAAGCTTCAAGGTAATTCCGAGCGGCACTTATAGTTTTCGGTTCTAATTTTTCACCGATACGTGAAAACCAATTTGTTTTTTCAATAAGATTAGCAAAACGCGCCACTTGCATGAGTGTGGGATATTCTTCGCTAACGTCAAAATCTTCAAATTCGTCGTCGTCGGGTTCATTATTGTCTGTCATTACATTTCCTTATAGATGCAAATTAGTCTGATCGGCGTCACTCCACAAGAATTATTGAAAATAAAAAACCCGGCCAGATAACTGGCCGGGTCAAACTTCAGTTTAAGGGAACAAGAGGGAGGGGAAAAAGGAAAAAACCTCTTGATCCAAAGACCAGAATAATAAATTTCAGAGGAAGGTCAGAAATGGTTTATTACCCTAATCCATACTTTATAAATGGGTATGATTGTAAAAATTTCAAGGGGACTAATATTTATTAAATGGCTTAAATAAATATTACCGTCTGGGGCCACGATTCCTTTGTGGTCTTGGGTCATCAAAAGTAAATAATTTTTTGTCGATGGGAATATTATATTCAGGATTTAGCAGGGCGATGCGTGTTGTATATCCCTGCACGTCAACCACTTCCCATGATTTTAACTCCATTGTCGATTCTTCGAATATCAACGTAATATAACCCTGGTCTTTTTGTTTCGGTTGCATGACGGACATTTTGATCAAACCGGCAAAACGGATAATTTCAGGAATATCAATTTCTTTATCGGTTAAATTAATATGATCATCAACAAGGACGCTAAGGGGTGTTTTATCAATTGGCCAGCGACTTACCTGTTTTATTTCATAATCAATAAATGAAAGCATGTCGCCGTTGCTAACCACTAAAATGGGATTATCATTGTCATATTCAAATCTTATTTTACCCGGCCGTTCTAAAAAAAGCGTACCTTCATCGACATTTCCTTGTGGCCCTCTTTGAATGAAGGTTGCTTTTAATGACCTTATTCGGTTGAGGTTATCTTCTACTTTTATGAGGATTTTATCCCGTTCTTCACCGGAAATAACTGTCGGAGGAACCCCGAAGTCAACCATTTGTGCTTTATCCTGAAACGCATAAGCCGCCTGTCCGTAGAGCAGGGAAATCAATATTGTATAAAAGAATAATTTAATCATTTAATAACAAGTCCTGTTTCAATCCAGATATTATTGTAGTTGTACATTAAGGTATAATTTAGACAATATAATTTAATAATCCTGAGAATGATCGGCGACCAGAACTTCGCGCTTACCGACATGGTTGGCACTGCTAACAACGCCCTCTCGTTCCATTTTTTCTATGATATTTGCCGCGCGGTTATAACCGATTTGTAATTGGCGTTGAATATAGCTGGTTGATGCTTTCTGATCCCGTGCGACGATGGCCACGGCGCGGTCATATAATTCGTCACCGCTCGGTTTACCGGCATTTGGGGTCATTTGCGAATTTTGTAAAAAATCTGAATCGAATCCTTCTTCCGGTTCTTCAATGATATTACTTATGTAAACTGGTTCGCCTTGTTTTTTTAGCGCTTCTACGACACGTTCAACTTCTTGGTCACTAACGAATGGTCCGTGTACACGGGTTATACGCCCGCCGCCGGCCATATGAAGCATATCGCCCATACCAAGCAATTGCTCGGCGCCCTGCTCGCCGAGTATAGTCCGGCTATCAATTTTAGAGGTCACCTGAAAAGCGACACGTGTTGGGAAGTTTGCCTTAATTGTGCCGGTGATCACGTCAACGGACGGACGCTGAGTTGCCATAATAAGATGAATACCTGCGGCACGGGCCATCTGTGCTAGTCGTTGGATTAGCGCTTCGATGTCTTTACCGGCAACCAGCATCAAATCGGCCATTTCATCAACGATAACAACAATCATTGGCAGTGGCGTCAGGTCAAGGCTTTCTTCTTCATAAATTGGTTTGCCAGTATCTGGATCAAAACCGGTTTGAACTTTGCGGATGATATTTTCATCCTTCTGACGCGCCAGTTCCAGACGTTTATTATAGGCTGAGATATTGCGAACTTGAAGTTTTGCCATATTTTGATAGCGATGTTCCATTTCCCGTACGGCCCATTTAAGGGCGACAACGGCTTTCTTGGGATCGGTGACAACCGGCGTTAATAAATGTGGAATGCCGTCATAAACGGATAATTCGAGCATTTTAGGATCAACCATGATCAACCGGCATTGGGCGGGTGTCAGCTTATATATCAATGATAATATCATCACATTAATAGCAACAGATTTACCGGAACCGGTGGTTCCTGCCACGAGAAGATGCGGCATTGAGGCAATGTCGGCAATAACGGGTTCACCGCCAATATCCTTACCAAGTGCCATAGGGAGTTTTGCTTTGCTATCTTCGTAAACATTGGATGATAATATTTCTCGCAAAGACACAATTTCCCGTTTGCTGTTCGGGAGTTCAATGCCGATAGCATTTTTACCGGGGACAACGGCGACGCGAGCTGAAATGGCACTCATGGAGCGGGCGATATCATCGGCCAAGTTGATCACACGGGATGATTTTGTTCCGGGTGCTGGTTCAAGTTCATAAAGGGTCACAACGGGCCCGGGGCGCACTTTGGTAATTTCACCTTTAACGCCAAAATCATCAAGAACCGACTCAAGCATTCTGGCATTTTGCTCAAGAGCATCATGGGTAAGGCGCTCCTGTGCAGATAATGGTTTTGGTGTGCTGAGCAAGCTTAGGGACGGAAGGGCAAATTCCCCATCCGTGATAATATCAAGCATGGGTTGGCGTTCAATCGTTTCGCGCTTGCCAGCTTTAACATTTTTCTGTTCAGGATCAATTATGGGGATATTTCTTTTGGCATTTTGCGGGCTGCTTTTCATCGGCGGGTCTTTACGCGACCCGGATTTATTACGGCTGACATCAACTTCTGCACCTTCATTCTGTTTTCCTGTACGAGAAAACAGCCCTTTAATGTTAGCCATTAAGGCGAATAGTTTTGAGAAGAACGTCGCGGCGATTAATTTAATGCCGGAATAAAGTGATTTCCACTCTGCGCGTTCCAGTCCGGAAGTATAGGCAAAACAAAGCAATGTGAGCAGCCCCAAAAAGAAACCTACTAAAAGGGGATAAAAATCTATGCTGATCCAGGCAAAGAAGCTTTGAACATAACTGAACAGCATTTGCCCAAGAAAACCGCCTAACCCGACATTGGCTAGCGGCCAGCTATCATAAATCGGGATGGTCGTCATTGTCAGGGCAGCGGACATGACCAGAAACGGTAACATCAGCAAATGCATGAAGATAAGAGGTAGGCCTTTTAGTGATATAATGCGCCAACCCCATGTCAGTAGCGGTAAAATGAGAATATAAGCACTAAGACCGAGGCTTTGCAATAATACATCCGAACTCCATGAGCCCGCAAGACCAAGTAGATTATTGGCCTCGCCATCAATGGCATTATTCCAGCTTGGGTCATTTATGTCATAGCTGAAGAAGGCTATGACACCGCCAAGAAACAAGATAATAAGTAATGAGCCCCAAATGCGAATAAACATTTTGGATAGAAACCCCATTACCGATGCTGGTAAAAGAGATTTCTTTGCTGATTTTTTAATAGTGTTACGTCTGCTCGCCAATGGTCTTCCCTAAGTTTTACTGACATGATGATCAATATAAAATATATTATCATTATGTGATAGAACAAGGCAAATATATGGCTATATCAACAGTAAATATATGAAAATATCACTTTATTTACAAAAAGTTGACGTCACGCCGTCAAATTGATGCTTAACGAAGCCCAAAATCTTCTTCTGGCGTTGAACTAATTTTATGAATAGCCAGATCAGCACCCATATATTCATCTTCCTGTGAAAGGCGGATACCAATGGTTTTCTTTAAAAGACCAAAGACGATAAAACCGCTGACCCCGGCGATGACAACACCGACGAATGACCCGGCAATTTGTGCGCCGAGTGATACGCCACCAAGCCCCCATAATATTTCCTGACCAAAGATGCCAGCGGCAATACCGCCCCAAAGGCCGCAAAGACCGTGCAGCGGCCATACGCCGAGCACATCATCAATTTTCCATTTATTTGAAATAAATGTAAAGCTTCTGACAAATAGATATCCGGCAATGATACCGACAACAAGCGACGCAAGTGGGTGCATGATGTCGGAACCGGCGCAAACGGCAACGAGACCTGCCAGTGCGCCGTTATGGACAAACCCGGGGTCTTTTTTCCCAGCGATTAATGCAGAAAGAATGCCGCCGACCATGGCCATTAAACTATTAATCGCAACAAGACCGCTCGCCGATGATACGGCCTGTGCGCTCATTACATTAAAGCCGAACCAACCGATACAAAGTATCCATGAACCAAGCGCAAGAAAAGGAATATTTGAAGGCGGTATGCCGAGCGGGGTTCCGTCTTTTCTATAACGCCCCATGCGCGCCCCAAGCATTATCACTGCACCAAGCGCCAACCAACCACCCATCGCATGAACAACAATTGAGCCGGCAAAATCATGGAACGGATAACCAAATGTATCTGTAATAATATTCTGGAAATTAAACAAATCACCCCAGACCATGCCTTCATAAACGGGATAAATCACACCGACAATAATAGCGGTGGCAATGAGTTGCGGTTTAAATTTGGCACGTTCTGCAATGCCGCCGGAAATAATAGCGGGAATAGCGGCGGCAA
>JAESUD010000219.1 GCA_016763335.1 Emcibacteraceae bacterium
CCATCATTATCAACGAGTATTGCTTTTTTGCCGCCCGATATAGTACCCGCACCGGTATTAACCGTAACCCCGGCCGTTCCTGTATCTTGAAAGACATTAATGGCATAATCAGATGTACCGGTAACCGCACCGCTTGTTACAACCGAGGTCGTACCCGCCGTACCTGAGTTGCTGATATCAATACCAATATTGGCGCCTAAGATCGCGCCCGCTCCGGTATTAACGGAAATATTCGTAGCTGCACCTGTGTTGCTGACATTAATCGCTTCTGCCGTTGTTCCGGTCACAGTGCCGGTTGTGGTGACCGTCGTTGTTCCTGATCCATCATTGTTGGCTTTAATGCCGCGATCATCACCTACAACAGTACCGCTTGTGATGATAGCGACGTTTGATCCCACTGATGTATTGTCGACAAATATACCGTCTAATGTAGTGCCTGTGATACTCGCGGCGGAAGTTAATGATGTGTTGCCCGTTCCGTTATTGGTTGAGACTATACCATTGTCATTACCATTAATTGTTGACGTAAAAACATCTAAATAAGTTATATTAGTATCACCGATTGAATTGCTTAAATTCAAGGCATCGCCAGCCGCAGTAATGACATTTGCAATGCCGGATGTAGAAACATCGAGGGCGCCGCCCGCTGCCGATGTTGGTGACTGAGTAGTGATACTAGCGCCCGAACAATCCCAAACGCCTGAACCAGCGAATGATTCTGTACACGCGGCCTGGGCTTGCGTTGCATAAAAGGACAACGATCCCAATATTGCGGTTGTCGCAAGAAACTGGTTTCGTCTTTTTATCTGATAAGACATTTACAACCTTTAACTACTTCATATTACAATAATTTTTTTCATATGAAACCATTTCTACAGGCAAGTTATTAAAAAGAAGCTAATTATGGTTAATAAAAACTATTTATTATAATCAATTCAAACTATTTTTACTCGTGATCAATTAGCTCTTCCTCTAGTGAAGCCCATCAGGCTAAGTCGGATTAATTAAAGGTTTGCATGAGAGAGTTTTTTTGTTTCATCGTAGCGACGAAAGAAAAAGATGACAGGTAAACGTCCTATAAAGTCCGGCATATCCCGCATCACTGATAAAACAGTTAATGACATTCGCAGTGCGATATGCAAAAAATTCAAGCGTATTTAAGTATCATAGAGCAGCATTGTTAACAGTTTAACACCCGTTACGAATGATGTAGCCGCAAATACGATTGAGAGATTATTGTTTTATGCCATATTAAATATATTTTCCGTAGAAGGGTTTAATGTCATTGAATAATAAAAGTGGTACGTGCGGTTAAGGACATGCCCACCGAAGGCAAAGGACATGTGTCCGAATCTCGTCGGATGCGCCAATTATATCAAAGAGTTATTGATTTATTTCCATTCTTTATTTGCCTATACCCCCTCTATGTCCTCGTTAAGAATGGCACAAGAAAGAACACTGACATATGAAAAACGACCCTCGTTATTTAAGGGGTCGATTGTAAATAACTCCCCCAACAAAAATGCGGTACTTTACTCTCTACCAAAGTGATATGTTTTTTGTTACAATAATTTTTAAAAGAATAAAAGAGATTTAAATGTTTTTTGATTTTGAACGTTTTGGCGAAAGAATTGCACTTGTAGAAGGCAATGAACATAGTTGGACCTATTTGGAATTTGCACAAGCATGCGATAATTTTGCAAAACGGCTACCTGATCGTAAATCATTAGTTCTTATTCGAGCAGATAATTCAGCTATGACGCTAATCGCTGCCATGGGGTCGATGCGAGCCGGGCATGTTGTGGCAATGGCAGACTGGCAGAACTTAAACCTTATTGAATGTATGAACGCATCATATTCGTGTGATTTTGTTTTCGACCCAAAGACCGATCGACTCGAGGTCCGTCAATCGACTGATGCGATGGACTTACATGAATCTCTTGCGTTGGTTCTTAGCACTTCAGGTTCTACCGGATCCAGCAAGGCAGTGAGAATCTCTCGTTCATCTTTAAAAGCCAACTCAACTTCAATCGCCGAATATATGAAGATCAAAAAAACTGATGTAGCACTTCTTACTTTACCCTTACATTATTGTTATGGCCTATCCGTTGCTACTTCGCATTTGTTAAAGGGGGCGCAGTTGGTAATGGGGAGTATTGAACTGACTGACCCTAACCTAGAAGCGTTATTACGTCAGGAAAAGGTGACCACTTTTCCCTGTGTGCCTTATAGTATTGATATTCTGGAAATGCGAAAATTTCGCAGCTGGAACTTGCCCGACCTCCGTTATATCACTCAGGCAGGTGGTGCACTTACTCCAAAATTGGTACAGACTTATGCAAATTGGGCCGTTAAGACCGAACGAGAGTTCTTCGTTATGTACGGTGCTACCGAAGCAACCTCGCGCATGGCTTATATGTGTGCACGAGAGGCGTTAAATGACCCCAGCGCCATAGGTCAAGCAATGCCGCAAGGACGTTTTTCCATTATTGACGAAGAAGGAAAATTGATTCATACACCAGATCTTCCAGGAGAGCTGGTGTATGAAGGTCCCAACATCATGTTGGGATATGCAGAAACCCGTAAAGACCTTGCCTTGGGCCGAGAAGTAAACGCATTACGAACGGGCGATATTGCGGTGCAGACACAAGAAAAAATGTACCGCATCGTCGGGCGGTTGAGCCGTTTTGCAAAGCTTTATGGTAAGCGCCTTAATTTGCAGGATGCTGAAAATAAACTACGTGATTTTGGTTATATAACGTCGATTGTTTCTGATGATCACACACTGTTTGTTGCTGTTGAAGGGCACGCTGAAAAGGTTGAAATTCAATCCATTCTATCACAAAGTTTTGGCGTTTTGGCACGGCATGTGGTGATTGAACTATACTCTGCTTTGCCTCTCCTATCATCTGGCAAGCCTGATTATGCAAGCTTAAAGGAACGCT
Organism: Emcibacteraceae bacterium; assembly: GCA_016763335.1. GTDB lineage: Bacteria > Pseudomonadota > Alphaproteobacteria > Sphingomonadales > Emcibacteraceae > Pseudemcibacter. Next base: position 2,946 of record JAESUD010000219.1, read on the forward strand.
TCATAAAACCCGATATAGTACAGGAAAATTACAAATTATCTGATTTAGGCCCCGCATCAGAACTTTCTGCTTCGGGTGCTTTGCAAAAATTATTTGAAGAAATCTTCCAACAAACTGTCAATCACGATCAAAGTTTTCAAAAACTCAATGGCGATTCACTTCGGTATGTAGAAATTTCCATGGGAATTGAAGATATTCTAGGGCAGCTTCCGGAGGAATGGCAGGAAATGAGTCTCACCATTTTGGCAAGCTATGAAATAACGTCAAAGCGCAAGAGGTTGATTGAGATCGAAATAGGTATTATCGCCAGAATTCTTGCTATTCTATTTGTCGTCGCCAATCATGCCGGGCTCAGTTTTCTCGCTGGCGGTTCTGCGACATTGATGTTGATCGCAGGTTACAATCTCGTACGTTTCCAACTGCCTGCTATTTTGGTTGGTAATGCACGGTCATTGGCTATTAACTTATTTTGGAATGTTTTATTGCCATTCTGGGGGGTGTTACTGATTTTTGGCATTTATAAAAATGACCTGCCTATTTACGACATGCTTCTCGTCGGAGGCTATCTCGGTTCCGGTGGTGCTTCAGGTTTTGGCGCTTGGTTCATTCAGGCATTGATCCAATGTATCATTATCATATATGCACTGGTGAGAATTAAACCTTTGCGCAGGATAGCCATTGAAACTCCATTTTTATTTGGTTGGATATTTCTTGCGGCAGCATGCGCTTTGCGCCTTATGGATGCTATTTTAAATATAAACAGCCTGTTTCCTGCAAATGGAGGGCAAGTTTCATGGGTTTTATGGTTGTTTTCATTGGGTTATCTTATTGCTCAAGCTCGAAGCAATACAGAAAAAATACAGGCGTCAATAGCTGTTATTATCCTTGGACCTTTGTTTTATTGGGGTGATTTTGGGCGCATTTTTTACCCAATGATTGTCGGTCTTTCTTTTTTATGGGTTCCTCGAATTATTCTTCCTAAACTCCTTGGACCTTTATTATACACTGTAGGAAGTGCTAGTCTTTTTATCTACATGCTTCATTCACGAGCACCCATAAATTCTCTCACCAGCGATTGGCCTGTTGATTTTATCCGAATATCTGTTGGAATTATATTGGGGGTGATTGGATGGAAAGGGTACAATGTTGGTTTACGACTGTTGCGTAGCAAAATAATACCTATGTTGTCGAAATGGTAATTAAGAACTAGGAACTTCAATAGTACTCTGACGAATATTAACAAGCTTTCAATTTTCTTTACGGGCACACACAGGTATATGAGCGCTTCAATTGTTTCTTTTTTCATAATCTGTTACGAATAAAATAAAAGAGGGTTATTATGATAATAAGGGGCCAGCATCACTTAAGTAAAGTAGGCTTAGCCATTGGCATGCTTGGCATTACTTATTTGATCTGGAAAGTCATTTCGCTTCAGGGGCAGGATTTAACATTTAAATATATCTGGTTAGCGGGCAATTTATGGCAAGACGGCCTAAACCCCTATAGCATTGAATATCAGGAAATTGGCCATAAAATGTTTACCGCCTTTAACGGCCAGCCCTTTTATTATCCGCCAAACTGGTGGCCATTTTCAAATATTCTCGCCGCCTTTGATTATACCACCGCGACAGAAATATGGCGTGTGCTTAACGGACTTTGCATAATCAGTTCAACATTTCTGTTAAACGGGGCAATGAAAAAAATTGGCATAAATCTTACGCTAAGTTCTTTAATATTATATACTGGCCTTGTGTCCTTGATGCAGGCAAGCGCTATTATCATCGCGACGGGTCAAACGACCATTTTGATTTATTTCGGGTTATGTCTGGTTATTTATTCCGCAGTAAATTCGCGGCCTTTATTGCTCGCGCTCGGATTATGCGTGATGTTGTTAAAGCCGCAAATCGGCGTTGCTTTATTTTTTGCATTTATCCCTTTTAAAAAATATCACATGGCACTTTTATATACCTGCGTCCTAACGTTCCTTCTTATGTTACCGGCATTGATTACCATTGGGCCATTAGAAACGATACTACCGTTTTTAAAGGGCTTATCTCAGCATTCGAGCTTCGCGACAAACGAAGCACAGAACTCAACCGGGTTAAAAAGCATCCTTTATAGTATCACTAACTTTAAATTACCGAGCACAATGGCCACCTTGTTATCGATTGTTGGGACCTTAGGTGCAGGTCTTTATTTCAAAAAAAGCGGTAAAGAAAATTCAACAAATTTCATCACATATTGGATGATTATCATCATGATAACGGCTTTTGTCGCGCCACTGCACGAATATGATATGATCATCATAGCCCCGCTTATTTTATTATGCGCCATATACGGCGTTCGTGCTCAGTGGTTATTATCTATACCGTTTATAGTCCTTGCGAGATCAGACAATATAGGTAATTTATTCACCACTGCAAACGCCGATGAGGCGAGATATTATGTTAGCATTGCTACAACAGTAGCACTGGTGGCGCTCATAATTATTCTTGCTAAGATCATTCGACAAGCAAAAGAAGAATAGCTTTATC
>JAESUD010000220.1 GCA_016763335.1 Emcibacteraceae bacterium
CCCGTGATCTTTACCAAGAAATTACGGACAAGATTATAAAAGTCTTGGAACGCGTTGACCCTGATGGGTGGCAAGCCCCATTTGCCGGATTAGCAGCGCAAGGTTTGCCCCTTAACCCAACAACAGAAAGCCATTATCACGGCGTAAATATTCCTTCTCTCTGGTTCGACCAGCAAGAAAAGGGTTTTACCTCTAACCGCTGGGCAACATTTAAACAGTGGAAAGAACAAGGCGCAGCCGTTCGCAAAGGTGAAAAGGGTAGTCCGATTATCTTTTATAAAACACTTGTGAAAACCGAAAAAAACGAACGCGGCGAAGATCAAGAAAACCACATTCCTATGATGCGTTCTTATAGCGTATTTAATGCCAATCAGGTAGACGGCTACGACCATAACGAACAAGGCACAGTAAACGAATTTGATCTCGTTAAGCGGATCAAAGCCGTGGATCAGTTTTGTACAAATACAGGGGCAGATATTCGCCATGGCGGAGGAGCCGGAGCCTATTACCATCCAGCAGGGGATTACATCAATATCCCTGAAACAATCGCTTTCATTGATACGCAAGGAGCCAGCGCAACGCAAAACTATTATGCAACGTTATTGCATGAGCTAACGCACTGGACAGGCGCGCCCCATAGATTAAACCGCGAAAAAGGAAAAGAGCGTGAAAAATACGCTTTTGAAGAATTAATTGCTGATCTAGGCGCAGCCTTTCTGTGTTCTCAGTTGCGAATAGTCCAGACACCGCGAGAAGATCACGCCCATTATATTAAAAGCTGGCTTAAAGCTTTGAAGAATGACAAGAAATGTATTTTTAAAGCCTCTGCACAAGCCGCCAAAGCAGCGGAATATATGAACACCTTACAAGGAGGTGCGGCATGATTTATCATTATCACGCCGTTAAGGACGGCTGGCATTAAAAAGGTCATTGCAGTTTTGAAAAATATCGCAGGAAACAATTTCCAAAGCCTAAATGCATGTGTATGTAATGGACTGCACAAAGGACATACATAGGTATTTTTAAAAAAATAAGCTTGGCATTAGGAAACAAAGAAACTAGAAACCACTTACCCACACTGAGTATGAATTACATAATACGAAAAACACCTATTGCCTCGCAAGTTTCGGCTTGCGGGGTTTTTTATCTTCTTGGACCATCGCGAGGTCTGTTGCGGATAGTTGTTTGTTCATTTCCGCGCGCATTAAAATCATCACGTAAAATTTTGCTACCACCAGTATTCATGTTCTCGAAACTCTGTATATCCCGGCGCAGTTCTTGATTTTGCTCTTGAATATTACATTTCATGGCAACAAAGCGTTGCTGGATCATTTGACGTTGACCAAGTTGACTATAGATAAATTCGTCCTTTTCTTCCCTATCACGCTTACAAGCGAGTTTAGCCTCTTCTAAATTCTCTTGAGTAAGGCGTTTATGTTCTCCGCGCTATCGATCCCAAATCCCTTTAAAACCACCTCTGAACCTTGCTTGCCGCGCCAAATTTTCTTTATGGCTGCGCTGCTTAAGACCATGGATAAATTCTTTGCGATCTGATCTTTGATTTTCAACCAAATTCTCGCGTTCGTGCGACAAATCTTCTTTTTGATGGTTCGCACGCGTTTTAAGCTCATCCTTGCAAGCTTTAAGAACGGGCAGCATATCGTTGGCAATTTTATGTTTGGCTTGATCCACACTTTGCAATTCTTGTTCATCACCAAGGCGCGCGCGGACATGTTCAATCGTCATTTTAAGCATTTTAAGTTGTCTTGGGATTGAATAAACCCCGCCATGAAAGTCTACAGCAACTATGCGGCCTTTTTTATCGCCTTTCGCCACGACATAGCCGCGTTCTTCCATTGCATGAATAAAACCAGCCTTTGAGTCCGAGATTGCCCAAGCATCTTCAAATGATGCTTGAATATCTCTTGGGTCTTTTCCTGCGCGTTTGGCCTGTTGCCATTCCGCTAATGTGAAATTTCTTGGATCGCGTTCTTCGCTCAGGATTAAACCACGCGGCATTTTCCATTTATGCTTTAAAAATAATTCTCTGGAATAGGTAATGAGCTTCCTACGATCAAATGACATATTGATCGCTTTCATTTCCTTGGTATCGATCCGGCTCCATACAACATGCGCATGACGGCGACCTTCTTTTTCATGAAATACCACCACCCTTGATTGACCTTCAAGCCCTAGACGCTTCTCTGTCTCATCAAAAGCCGCTTCATAGTCTTCAATAGAAACAATTTCATTCGGTGGGGGGCTAAAACTACAATGGTACATGAACTGGTCGCACTTAGTAGCGCGACTAATGGCATACATTTCATTAAGCGCGCCCATAACCGTTTGAGACATGAAACCGCGTATTTCATGAACCTCTACATGCTCGTTCTCTTCTTTCATAAGATGCAGGGCTAAATTTTTAGCTCCACCGCGTGAATTTCCTTTTAGGATCATAGGCCGTCCTGACGCTCTAGGCCGGACAAATAAACCAATGTTTTACAAATCGTATTAATCTCTAAGCAAGCACCCCTAATATCCGATTGCACATCAGAGGTAACATCTAATGTTCCAGCTTGGGCCGCTAAAGACAGGGCAAGCATAGAAGTCGCAATTTCTGATTCACCAAAGGTAGTAAGAAGCCGAGCAACCACGATGCTATCCATTTTAGGTTGGCGTTTCTTCTTCTGCGTTTTGGGCTTGCGGTAACTAACCTGATCTCCAAATATAATTTGCCGGACATAAACGCTTTTTGGCAATCTGCCCGCCCTACGGGTCAACAGAGCATCCTCATTTTCAGACATACGAATAGTTAAGCGTTTTGTAGGCTTCTTACATTTAACGGTATATCTAACCGCTTTATTAAATTGATGGACGCTTGAAAGGTCATTCATAGTGAAGGCCCTTCCAATTTATCAAAGTCGATTTCTGAGTGCTTAAGTTGTTCTTCCCAATCGGCTAGTTCCTCAAAGAGAGAGTTCAAACTTTCTCTCTGTTGGGGCACCACTTTTCCAAAAAATCATCAAAGATAGATAAAATAGTAACCAAACATCATTTCTTATGCTATTTAATGATAGATTAATGAATTTCGCTTATGTTTCCCGAGAAGTATTATATAATTATGTCATGAGTAATGGGGTTAAAATTGATTGAGCTTGAAGGGTATAGCCCTCAATTTCGGGAGTTTGCACATAAACAAAATGTAAAAATCCATAAAATTTTTACACCAGTGTTGATTTTTATCTGTATTTTACTATGGATAGATAATACCGAAACCATAAAACCAATCAATCCTGACATTTTATTAACATATTCAAATGTTGCTGCTGCCTTTACATTTCTTTTCTTGGCACATTTGTCGATGCATTTACTTCACGATTATTCTAAAAAATTACAAACCATTACATTATGGACTGGGATATTTAAAATATTCGTTTTTATTTTTTGCTTAGGATTTCTCGATTTAAAAGATGGTAACGGATTAATGGCCCCTGCTCTGGGGTTTGTTACGTTAGCCGTATTATTTTCCGGACGAATACCTGTAATAATCTGTTTATTCCTGACAAGCGGCATATTGTTTTATTTTATTGCCAGCCAAATTGACGGTATTAACATCGTCCCTTATAGAGCGCCGATAATATCAATTGTCGTGCTTAGTATAAGCATTTTTATAATCGTCGAAAAACAACGAAGAACCGTTTTTAATAGCCAAGAATTATTGGCAAAGAAAATTGAAGAACTCAACAACGCTCTTGATGTCAAATCCATATTTGTTGGTCATATGAGCCATGAACTTCGCACGCCACTTAATGCTATAATCGGGTTTTCCGATATGATCCTAAATGATGCTTACCTTCCGAAAACCATCAAGAAGGTTAAAGAATATAACGGTTATATCAATTCAAGTGGCCTTCACCTGCTTAAAATAGTGAATGATATTCTCGACCACACAAAGATTGAATCTGGTGAAGTTAGCGTTATCATTGAACAATTAAATCTTAATTTAATTTTACAAACCTCAATCAATGAACTCAGTGCTGCATCAATTAAAAAAGATCTTTCCGTCACTTTAAAAATGAACTCTACGCCTCTGATGATAAATTCAGATAAAAGACTTTTGAAACAAATTATTTTCAACCTCATTTCCAATGCTCAAAAATTCACCTCACCTGGAGGCCTTATAGAAATATATGCCGACATGACAGATAATAACCATGTAGAAATCAGGGTGAAAGATAATGGCAAAGGCATGGATGAGGAAATTTTAACGACTGTAAATGATCAATCAGCACCCATTAATACCCACTTCATAACACATGCCGAAGGCACCGGACTTGGGTTAATCATCGTCCGTCAGCTTGTTCAGCTCCTTAATGGTTCTATCGAGTTCAAATCCAAACCCGAAATCGGCACCGAAATAAAAATTTCTTTCCCCCTACAAGCTCAATAATAATATTCAACATCCATCACGGAATTGTCAGGACTTTTTTAAAAGCGTATAAAATGATTCTGATAAAAAATAAAAATATGGGCTCCATATGATAGGAACTTTCTCAACTCTGGACTGGATAATTGTTTCTGGTTATATGCTTCTTCTATTCGGTATGGGGTGGGCGTTTACTTTTCGCCCGGCGAGCAATGCGAAAGATTATTTCCTAGGGGGCAATAATATGCCGTCATGGGTTGTCGCCATTTCAGTTATCGCCACCACGCAATCTGCTGCTACGTTCCTCGGCGGGCCCGATCAGGGATACCGAAATGATTACACATATTTAGCAGCAAATATCGGTGCTGTAATCGCGTCCATATTCATTGCCAAGATATTAGTGCCACGCTTTTACGCACAAAAGGCGACCACAGTTTATGAACTTCTAAAAAACCGTTACGACGCAACCGCCATGAAAGCCGCCGGCGCCATGTATTTAATCGGTAGATTTTTTGCCAGTGGTGCCAGATTATATCTCGCGGCAATTGCTGTTTCGATGATTTTATATTCAAATATTGAGGCAGAAAATATTATTACTGCCTCAGCTTTACTGATTCTTCTGGGTTTTTCCATAACCTTCCTTAGCGGTATTCGTTCAATAATCTGGAGCGATTTAGTCCAGTTCATTGCCTATACTTTTTCTGCCGTTGCAGTGCTCTATTACCTAATGGACACCATTCCGTTAAGCGCCGTTGAAATAGTTTCTGAGTTAAGCAATACACCGGAAGGCATTAATAAGCTTGAGCTGATAAATCTTAATTTGAATTTCTCTGATCCCTACAGTCTTTTTTCGGTGCTGACCGGAATGACGTTATTATATATTGCAAGTTTTGGCCTCGATCAGGATATAACGCAAAGACTACTGACCTGTAAGAAAGATACCGACGGCGCAAGGGCCGTTATCGTATCCGCTCTTATCGGCATACCACTGATCTGGATGTTTATTACAATCGGCGAGCTTCTTTATGTTTTTTATGATCGCCCGGATTTAATGGGAAGGACCGCAGATGGGGTCGATTTGGGAGAATTTAAAGGCGAAAAAATCACCATCTTTATGTATTATATTTTGAATGAATTGCCATCAGGGTTAAAAGGGCTCGTCACTGTCGGTGTGATTGCCGCCGCCGTTTCAACAATTAATTCAGGGCTAAATTCCATGTCATCGGTCATCGTTCAGGATTTTTACCGACCGTGGTGCGAAAAAAAAACCATAAAAGAAGAAAAACATTTTGTCCGCGCCGGTCAGGTCAGCATGGCTCTCATCGGGTTCGTGCTCTTTGCCATGTCGTCATTATGTTACTACTGGCAAAAATATTCCGGCCTGCCGCTATTGGATTTCGCCTTATCGGTCATGGTATTTGCATATTCCGGAATGCTCGGGGTTTATTCAGCGCGATCTTCACAAAAAGAGGATCAAGCAAATCCGTTATCTGCGCCCTGATAACCGGTTTTCTCGTAACACTCATGCAACAAGGGTATATTATTGACTTGCTCCATTTACCAGAAAGCTGGAAAGGGCTCGCCTTCACATGGCAGCTTTGTATCGGCACCTTGATTTCATTTGTGGTCTGCCAAATTGGCAACACTAAAAATCAGAACGAATAAGAATGTAAATTGCTTAGTCAGTAATCAGAAAATTATGCAATTGCCCGCTAAAGTCACTAATCGTTTGACCAATGGCAGATGATACGGCTACTGCACCGCCTCCACATACGCCACCTGCCGAGCTCGCTTTTCTTGCTTCTACTTTAATGTTAATTTTTGTGTCATCAGCTTTAACAACAAGTGCTGATAATCTAGTCGTTGCTACACACTCCCAGTAATATTCTGTGACCGGATGGCACATGAGTAGTATTTCGAAAGGTTTAACATCGATAGAAACATCTTTTCTGCTCAACATTTCATCACTCGCCATTTCCAATTCTACCGTCTCATAGACTTTATCAAGTACTGAAGAAACAGCCTCATCAAATAGTCCGTCAAAATCATATGGATATTTATGAGCACTACAAAATTGTCCAACTGCCACCGCAGTTCCGTTAAACTGGCTTTGTTTGTATAGAGACGCAGTATAGTTCCCTTGCTTATTTACTTCCGCAAGAGAACTATAGTTTAAAAACTTTTCAACATTTTCAGTGTTTTGCGTGTACGAACACGCAAAAAGCATAAAAGGTAAAATAGTAACAATAAAAAAGCGCAAAACTTTCATATTATTATTACTCATCATATTTTCCGGAAATTGCATCAAAAACCTTTTGAGAAAACTGCTTTATCATGTCTCCTCTTGGATCACCACCTCTGACCATCAAACCAAGCAAGCCACCAGCCGCATTGGTGTCAAAATCAGTGATATAATATTCACCGAGCAACTCATCTGATTGACTATCCTGAATTCTCAATAAGCCAGTCATACTATCGCTACCACCAATCAACACAACAGCACCACCATTTGTCATCGCAAATGAATTCACCGATACACTCACATCCACATTTTTCCTGCCTACGAATTTATTAGAAAGAGCGCTTACAATACCTTCTCTAACATCAGTTTCCACCTCAGCCATTTCTGTTTCTAATGAAACTATTTTTCTTTCGGATTTTTCGATGGATTGTTCGGCAACTTTTGTAATTTGTTTCTGCTTAAGTCGTGTTTGCTTTCCTAAACCTGCAATACGTTCTTTTTGAGCAGTAATACTTTCTCTTTCCTTGGTGACTCTGCTCTGAACACCGGCCACAAATTCCGGGCTAAGACTAACCTCAATATTTGCAATATTTATTTCGCCGACATCAACGGCAGAAAGTGAATGTATTGGTTGTACGTCCTTAGGCCCACAAGATGCCACGAACAATAATGCTGTAATGATAAAAATAAATTTAAATGAAATCTTCATAAGAAATCCCCTGTAAAATATACTAAATATAACTTAACTTGATGCTTATGTTACATAAATCAAAATATAACGCAACCCATTAGGTGTTAACCATAAACACTTCTTCAATCATAATTATATCTTATATAACATTCGTAACATCGTTACACTAATATCATATTTAAGTTTTTTGATGCAAAAAATGTAAAACACCCAAACAAAATTTATGTCTGTTATTATAAATTCATTAATATCAATTGTATCTTTTAACGTCTGCAGCCATAATATTACCATAAAACATAATTCATAAATGGGGAGGCTTTTCTTGGTTCATTTCTTAAAAATAGTTGTGGTTGTTACAGCCTATATCGGCTTTTTAACAAGCGCCTTTGCACAAGAAAAAGATTATAGTAACTTCATTGAAAAAATTGATAATATCTTTTCTGATATCCCAAAACAAAGCGCCCCCG
>JAESUD010000021.1 GCA_016763335.1 Emcibacteraceae bacterium
CGCTCGAGTTTCTTCGATGAAGCTTGATTGACTACGGCCAAAAATAAGCAGAACAATAGAGACAAAGATATAGAGGAAGGCTGTAAAACGTTGTCCAAAGCCCTTCATAATTATCCTCTCTCTTTAAATCGACCTGATCCCGTATTAATTAATAAGAATCGCTGAGGACATGTTTTAGAATTTCATCTTCAAGTGCCCGCCCGGTGCCAAGCGCAACACAGGTAAGTGGTTCTTCAGCAATAATTACAGAAAGGCCTGTCGCCTTTCTGAGCACTTTATCAAAATCACGAAGCAATGCTCCGCCCCCCGTAAGGACAATTCCTTTATCAACAATATCAGCAGCGAGTTCAGGCGGGGTTTGCTCTAGGGCAAATTTAACACCTTCGATAATAGCGCTAACAGGTTCTGCGAGCGCTTCTGATATTTGTAATTGATCAATAACGATTTCTTTTGGAACACCGTTCATCAGATCGCGGCCTTTAATGCTCATAGTTTGTCCTACACCGTCTTCTGGTGCAGCGGCTGTGCCAATATCCTTTTTAATCCGTTCCGCGCTTGCTTCACCGATAAGAAGGTTATGATTGCGACGAATATAAGCAATAATAGCTTCATCCATTTTATCACCACCAACACGAACTGATGACGAATAAACAATCCCACCAAGCGACAGAACCGCCACTTCGCTGGTACCGCCACCAATATCAACAATCATCGAACCTGTTGGCTCAGTAACCGGAAGGCCAGCACCAATTGCTGCCGCCATTGGCTCTTCAATAAGAAACACACGTCTTGCCCCGGCTTCAAGGGCACTATCACGGATCGCTTTACGTTCAACCGGTGTTGATCCCGAAGGTACACAAATAACAATTTGTGGACTTGCCAACATGCTGCGATTGTGAACTCTGCGAATAAAATCTTTAATCATTGCCTCGGCAACTTCGAAATCTGCAATAACGCCGTCGCGTAGTGGTCTAATCGCTTCGATATCACCAGGCGTACGGCCAAGCATCATCTTCGCAGCTTCGCCAACGGCTAGCACCTCTTTAACGCCATTCGTTGTTTTAAGAGCCACTACAGATGGTTCGTTTAGAACTATGCCCCGACCTTTAACATAAACAAGTGTATTTGCTGTACCCAGATCGATCGCCATATCTGATGAAAACATGCCTAGAATTTTTTCAAACATTCAAATTTTGCCTTTGCCGCACGTTTGCGGTTAATTTAATATTTATTGATTATGCAAACTTATAATATGTTTTTATTAACATACTATTATTAATGCAAATGAATTATCAAAATTTGATAGATAAAGATAACATTAATGCAATATGAACGTCATTAAGGGCAATTTTAGGGCAAAAAGCCGATATAAGTTCATTGCCCCAAAATAATAACGGTTAAGCCGACATTTCTTCTGGTTTACTTTTTTCTCTCTTAACCAGCAATTTGTTAATGGCATTTAGATATGCTTTCGCGGAAGCCACAAGCGTATCCGTATGAGCCGCATGACCATTAACAGTCCTGCCATTTTCAGAAAGCCTTACAGTCACCTCTGCCTGAGCATCAGTACCTCTAGTCACCGCATGAACCTGATAAAGTTCAAGCACAGGATCACCCTGAACAAGTGAAGAAAGGGCTAAAAATGCCGCGTCCACGGGACCATTTCCTTCACTGTGAACATTTATGATACTACCGTCCGAAGCAATTTCAAATGTAGCACTATTTGCAACATCTTTATCGCAAACAAATTTCCATGATGTGATCTGCATTCCTTCATTATCACGCATGCCACCACCAGCAATAGAAATAATGTCTTCGTCGTAGATCACTTTCTTGGCATCGGCGAGATCTTTAAACTGTTCAAATGCGCTTAAAAATTCATTATTACCAAGCTCAAACCCAAGCTCTTTCAATTTTTCACTAAAAGCATGACGACCTGAATGTTTACCCATCACCAATGTTGATTTACCAAGGCCGACAGATTCCGGTGTCATAATTTCATATGTTTCAGAATTTTTTAACATGCCGTCCTGATGAATACCGCTTTCATGGGCAAAGGCATTAGCCCCGACAATCGCTTTATTATGCTGAACATTAAGCCCTGTAACCGATGACACCAAATGAGATGTCTTGGTAATATTTTCCGTAACGATACCTGTTTTATAGGGAAGTACATCCTGACGGGTTCTAAAGGCCATAACCACTTCTTCAAGTGCCGCATTACCGGCCCGTTCACCAATACCATTTACAGTACACTCGATCTGACGGGCACCGCCCTGAACCGCAGCAATTGAATTTGCCACCGCAAGTCCTAAGTCATTATGACAATGAGTCGAAAATATCGCCTTATCTGAATTTGGTACATTTTCAATAATTTTACGCATCATTTCGGTATATTCTAGCGGCGTCGTATAGCCTACAGTATCAGGAACATTGATCGTTGTTGCACCCGCTTTAATCGCTATTTCAATAGAACGGTAAAGATAATCTTCCTCTGTCCGTGTACCGTCCTCACATGACCATTCAACATCATCACATAAGTTGCGCGCGTAAGAAACACTCTCTTCAATTTTTCCAAGCACTTTTTCCGGCGACATTTGAAGCTTATGTTCCATATGTAGCGCGCTAGTAGAAATAAATGTATGAATACGGGGGCGTTTTGCCCCTTTAAGAGGTTCCCAGGCGCGGTCAATATCCTTAATTGAGGCCCGCGCAAGTGAGCAAATAATTGTTTCCTTTAGCAAAGCTGATATTTGTGCAATTGCATTAAAATCACCATTTGACGCAATGGCAAACCCTGCTTCAATCACATCAACACCTAGTTGTTCTAACGCTTCCGCGACCCGCAATTTTTCATTTAACGTCATTGAACAACCCGGCGACTGCTCTCCGTCTCTTAAGGTAGTATCAAAAATAATTACTCTGTTCTTATCTCTAGTCATCGACTTAGATCCTTATATATTCAATTAAAATATTCTATCATATTTTCCGAGAATACAAATATAATTTTTACATGAGAATGCTCGGCGTTTCTGGTTTTTCTCCCCTAAACGCTCGTTATATAAATAACATTAATTGGTGAAGCGTTCAGGGGCGACTAAGTCGACCCAGATCGAGCAGGAGAATAGAAGACAAACGAATATCCGCGCCGGAAATATTTTCCTGCACGTTCATGTGATTTTCATTATTTTCATTATGATTGATCATAAAATTCGTTGCCTAATTACTTTCTATATTTTCCTTTTACCCGCAAAAAGTTAATTTGTGAATAAAAAAATGAATATTTGATCTATTTTTTTACAATATCAAGTAATCTATCAAGAAAACGGTCACACGCTTCCAGCTCAGAAATATCAATATATTCATTTGCTTTATGGGCCTGTAAAATACTGCCGGGACCACAGACAACTGCGGGCACGCCGCCTTTTTGATAAAAAATGCCTGCTTCGGTTCCATATGATACAACATGGGTTGAGTTTTGCTCGGCCAAATGCTTGACCAACACCTCGGCATCCGACCCGGTTTTCGGGAACAAACAAGGCACTTTAGCAAGATACTCTGTTTTAACATCCCCATATTTATCCGATTGTTTGCGCATTTTCGGCAAAATGGTATTTTCTACAAACTCACAATATCTATTATACACCTCGTCCTCGTCACTACCTGGTATAGGGCGATAATCCCATTCGATCTCACAATAGTTCGGCGTGATATTGGCTGCTGTCCCACCTTTAATTCGTCCTGCATGTACCGTACAGTACGGCGGATCAAATCCCTCAACTTCAGAAGGACGTCCGCGCAGTTCTTCTTGAATTTCATCAATGAAACACACTATTTCAGCAGCATAACTAATGGCATTAACGCCGCGGTCAGTGCTTGAATGATTTTCATGGCCATATACTTTGGTAAGCAAATGACGAATACCTTTATGGCTATTAACCACTTTCATCGATGTCGGCTCACCGACAATACAGGCACGCGGCTTAACCTTTAACTCGTTAACCGCATCAACAAGGCTATGAACGCCCGTACAACCGGTTTCCTCGTCATAGGAAAAAGCAAGATAGATCGGTTCTTTTAATTCCACACTAACAAATTCCGGTATTTTTGCGAGTACGCAGGCTATAAACCCCTTCATATCACAGGCACCGCGGCCAAATAATTGATCCGACTTTTGGGTCATAACAAAAGGATCGCTGGACCAGTCCTGCCCCTCAACTGGCACAACATCCGTATGACCGGAAAGCATAATGCCGGGAACATCCGTTGGGCCGATCACTGCCAAAAGATTAGCTTTATTTTCATGAGGATCACGAACCAGACGAGATTTTATACCGAGATTTTGCAAATATTTCTCAATAAAGTGAATAAGCTCCATATTGGATTTCGAACTTACGGTATTAAACCCAATAAGCTTACCAAGCAATTCTTGTGATGAGGTAGCATTCATTCATTCGCCCTTCGATTTGATGACCATTACCTTTAAAACATACGCGTTGTTAGATCAAGCGGCCATAAAACTTGAATAAAAAAATAACATATTTACACTTAGTCAAACATTAGACGTTATAGAATTAAAAAATAAACTTAAAAACTGGTTATTTTCATGACTGAATTATCAATCATAGTGCCGACTTTTAATGAAGTAGATAATATTTATCCGTTGTATAATGCAATTGAAAAAGCCCTTCCTGACGTTAATTGGGAAATGGTCTTTGTCGATGATGACAGTACAGATGGCACGCTAGAAAAACTTATAAATTTATGTCAGGAAAAACCGAATGTACGCCGCCTCCACCGTATCTCAAGACGCGGCCTATCCTCAGCTTGCGTCGAAGGTTTTCAAGCAACAACATCACCATATTTAGCCATCATTGACGGCGATATGCAGCATGACGAAACCAAGCTCGCTGAAATGTTAAAAACCATAAAAGACAGCAATTGCGATTTGGTCTTAGGCAGCCGTTACATTGCCGAAGGTGGTTTTGGTGATTGGAAAGCCAGCCGCATTAAAGCAAGCAAGCTCGCAACGCGTTTAAGCAAGATGATTACCCGGCAGGAAATTTCCGACCCGATGAGCGGTTTTTTTATGCTCACCCGCGCGGCACTTGATCAGTGTGTTCGAAAACTATCCCTGCAAGGTTACAAATTATTACTGGATATCATCACCAGCTATCCCGGCAAAATGAACGTCAAAGAGGTGCCCTACGAATTTCGCAAGCGCGAACATGGTGAAAGCAAACTTGACAGCATGGTGATGATGGAATTTGTCGTTATGTTAATCGAAAAATTGACCCGCGGCATTATCCCCGCGCGGTTCGTTCTATTTTCCGCCGTTGGCGCTACTGGCGTAGCGGTACATTTTTCTGTATTATATGGCCTATTATTCATGGCTGAAACCAGTTTCACAATAGGACAAACTGTTGCAACAATTGTCGCAATGACCAGTAATTTCTTTATAAATAACTGGCTGACATATTATGATAAACGTCTAAAGGGCAAAAAAATCCTCCCTGGATTACTGACATTTTATGCCGTTTGTAGCCTAGGCAGCATTGCAAATATAAGTGTCGCATCATTTGTTTTTGAGCAGGATTATACATGGATTATTTCCGGCCTTGCTGGCGCGCTGATCGGCACAGTCTGGAATTATGCTGCAACCTCAATTCTTGCTTGGCGCAAATAAAGTTATCTTGCCCAAAATTTTGGTGAAAATAAAACCAGTACGGCAAAAAGCTCTAATCTGCCAAGTAGCATACCAAATGCCAGTAACCATTTTGAAATATCCGGCAACTCCTGAAAAGTGCCTGATGGCCCGATAATGGGGCCAAGAGCAGGCCCAACATTGGCCATCGCCGTACCCGCACCAGATACAGCAGTGACAAAATCTAGCCCCGTAAGCGCTAGACAAAGTACAAGAATGATATAGCAAACCACAAACAGAAATAAATAAGAAAGCACAGAACCCGTAACACTTTCATCAATTGGGCCGCCATTATAGCGTGGAATAAATATACCGTTGGGCCGAAGCATTTTTTTAAAATGGGCCGCACACATAGAAACAAGCACCTGAAAGCGGAATATTTTAATGCCGCATGACGTTGACCCGGCACAGCCACCAACAAACATAATAAAAAAGAACAACATAATCGGCATCGTACCCCAAGCCGTATAATCCGTCGTTGCGTAACCTGTCCCAGTTAAGATAGACACCACATTAAATGTTGCATAACGCAGCGCATCCTCGAAATTATATATATCATTGCTCCAGACCCATATGGTCATAAACCCAATTAAAAGCACGACCAGACTAATGAACCAACGCACTTGGCTGTCATGGTAAAAACTATTATTTTGCCCCCGTAATAACCGCAAATAAAGCAAAAACGGCAAACTACCAACAATCATAAAAAACGTCACCGTATAATCAATAAGCGCACTGTTAAAATGGCCTATCGAACCGTCAGAGGTGGAAAACCCACCCGTTGCAATCGTTGTGAATGAGTGACAAATCGCCTCAAACGGGGTCATCCCCGCTAACCAGAAAGTAACGGCACAAATCATGGTTAACGCCACATAAAGGAGCGATAGCGCGGACGCGAGCTGGGTCGCGCGTGGAAGAAGTTTATCCGAGACATCAAAGCTTTCAATTTTAAAAAGCTGCATTCCCCCGATTTGTAGAAGAGGTAAAATGGCCACCGCCATAACGATAATCCCGACACCTCCAAACCACTGAAGCAAGCTTCGCCACAAAAGAATACCCGGCGGCGCACCGTCAAGACCGGTAATCACCGTCGAACCAGTAGTGGAAATACCCGACATCGCCTCAAAATAGGCATCCGTATAACTTAACGATAAATCAGAAAAAACGAAAGGTAGTGCACCGAATGCCGGCATTAGAAGCCACGATACAAAAGTCAGTAAGAATGCTTGCTGAACCGTGAACTCTTCATATTCACCGCGATTGCTCAGATAAAGGCTACTACCAAAAAACACCACAATACCGGATATAAGGGCAAAAACCTGCCAATCAGGATTACCAACTGCAAGATCAACTGCCACCGGAAGCAGCATCCCTAAGCCGATAATCAGTAAAAATATGCCCGACACCATCCAGATTGGACGAAAATCTATCAAGTCCCTCGCCCCTCTCTCATGAATTAGCCCCCTAAGGCATTAAGTGGCCCAACAATCGCTAAAAATTCACGGCGGGTTTTTTCGTCTTCGCGAAATGCACCGGCCATTCTGCTTGTCACCATTGACGCCCCCTGTATGTGAACACCTCTTGTGCTCATACATTCATGAGTTGCCTGTATGACCACACCAACACCAAGCGGTTCCAGAATATCCTGAATGCAGTCTGCTATTTGTGCCGTCATTTTTTCCTGTACCTGAAGCCGTTTTGCGTATGTTTCCACAACCCGTGCAAGCTTGCTTATACCAACCACTTTATTTCTTGGCAGATAACCAACATGAGCGCGGCCAATAATTGGTGCCATATGATGTTCACAGTGACTTTCAAACGGAATATCACGCAGAACCACCATTTCATCATAGCCATTTACCTCTTCAAAGGTACGGCTAAGAAATTCACGCGGGTCTTGATCATACCCAATGTAAAACTCATCATAGGAGCTCACAACCCTTTTGGGAGTTTCAAGTAGACCTTCACGCGTGGGGTCTTCACCTGCATAGCGTAAAAGAGTACGGACAGCGTCCTCTGCTTCATCTCTGCTTGGTTTAATCAACGACATATTAATGCACCTTCCTGTCATCTGTTGGAATATCTAGCGAGAATGCCGGTATTTCAACGTCAAAATAGTCGCCGTCTTTCACTTTCATTTTATAGCTTCCTGCCATAAAACCTGACGACGTTGATAGCGGCGCACCGCTGGTATATTCAAAGGCCTCACCGGGTTCTAATACTGGCTGTTCGCCGACGACACCTTCGCCTTCAACCTCATGAGTTTGCCCGTTTCCATCAGTTATCACCCAGTGGCGTCGGCGCAACTGCACCGTTTCCTGACTGTTATTTTCAATCTGCACCTGATATCCCCACACATAATGGCTATCATCAGGCTCACTTTCCTGGTCCAGATAAAACGGTTCAACCGATACACCTATCTGGTTTGTAATAGATTTATATTTTATTTTATCGTCCATATTCACACTCTTTAAAGCAGTTTTATAAACCGGCGATCTTAGCCGCCCTTGCAAAATCTTCTATTAAATCATCGACATGTTCCAATCCAACGGAAAGACGAAGCATGCTCTCTGTTATACCCATCTCAAGACGTGCACTTTCTTCCACGGATTTGTGGGTCGTGCTCGCCGGGTGGGTCATCAGACTTTTTGCATCACCGATATTATTGGATATATCCGTGACTTCCAACGCATTTAAAAATTTAAATGCTTGCGCGCGCCCTTCCGGGACAAAAACCGTCACTACTGAGCCGCCCGCTGTCATCTGTTTCATAGCCAGTTCATGTTGTTTAAAATCAGCACGACCAGGATAATTTACCGCTGTAAACACCCCAAGATCATGCAAAGCGTCCGCCACAATGGCGGCATTATCGCACATTTTTTCAACGCGTAAATTCATCGTTTCCATGCCTTTAAGCATTACCCAGGCATTAAAAGGGCTCATATTCGGACCAGTATGACGAATATACGGTAAAATAGTATCTTCCATAATTTCTTCATTGCTCAATATACAGCCACCTAGACAGCGCCCCTGCCCGTCAATATGCTTCGTTGATGAATAAATAACAATATCGGCACCATATGCCATTGGTTTTTGCAGGAGTGGCGTCGCAAACACATTATCAACAACAAGCAATGCATCATTTTCATGGGTTAAGTCACACACCGCCTGAATATCAACAACATCAAGTGTTGGGTTTGCAGGTGATTCAAGAAATACCGCCGTGGTGTTTGACTGCATCGCCGCTTTCCATGCTTGATTATCCGCACCATCAACCAATGTTGATGTAACACCAAATTTTGGCAGAATATCTTCAATAAATACACGGCACGATCCAAATAATGTTTTACTGGAAACCACATGATCACCGGCTTTTACAATTGATAGCATTGCCGACGTCATGGCCGCCATACCAGTGGCAGTTGAACGGGCGGCTTGCGCCCCTTCAATCAAGGCCATTTTATCTTCAAACATCGCACAGGTTGGATTGCGCAAACGCGAATAGGTATATCCTTCTTGGTCCCCTTCAAAACGAGCGGCAGCATCTTCTGCGCAGTCATAAGCATAACCGGATGTCATGAAAATGCTTTCACTGGTTTCGCCGAGTTCACTCCTGTAAGTGCCTCCGCGAACGAGTTGGGTTTCTAGTCGCCACTTATCCGTTATTTGTCTATTTTGTCCTGTGTCTCTTTTCATTATCCTGTAACCTTAGTAAAAAACTGTATGTTTTTGATTATGATATAAAAATTATTATAATTCCACCTAAGAACGCTAATTACTACAGGATGCACCGCCAAGTACACAAAAAGTTGAACAAAA
>JAESUD010000221.1 GCA_016763335.1 Emcibacteraceae bacterium
CAGAAAACAAAAATTATTTGTTTTTCCGATGATATGGACGGCTTAAGAAAAGTACCAACAAACCTCCCTAATCAAGAAATGCTGGCACAAAATATAGGGTTGCCTTTAACGCAGGTTCCAGACCCGTTTGGCACACATAAAAGTTTCGCCGAACATAATAATGCCCGACTGATTAATTTTCTCGACAATTTTGGGTTTGATTATGAATTTATCAGCTCCACCGACGCTTATAAAAGCGGGTCAATGGATGACACCTTACTTAAAATGCTTGGTGCCTATGATAATATCATGAATGTTATTTTACCAACCCTTGGCGAGGAACGCCGGAAAACATATAGCCCGTTTTTACCGATCTGCCCAAGAACAGGTATTGTGCTACAGGTTCCGGTTATTGATCGTGACCTTGAAGCCGGAACCATTAGCTATATTGATGAAGAAACAAAGGATACCATCACTGTTCCTGTAACCGGTGGCCACTGTAAAATGCAATGGAAAGCAGACTGGGCCATGCGCTGGGTCGGCCTTGGTGTTGGCTATGAAATGGCCGGTAAAGATTTAAGCGAAAGCGTGAAACTATCATCCGCTATAACCCGTATCTTACGCAGCACACCACCAGAAGGCATGAGTTATGAACTCTTTCTTGATGAAGATGGATCAAAAATTTCCAAATCAAAGGGAAACGGCATCTCAATGGAAGAATGGCTAACATACGGCACCCCGGAAAGCCTTTCTCTATACATGTATCAGTCTCCAAGAAAGGCAAAGAAACTGTTTTTTGATATCATCCCGAAAACTGTGGATGAATATCTAAACCATTTAAGTAAGTTTCCGTCCCTTGAAGGTAAACAAAAATACGCAAGTCCAATTTGGCACATTCATGGTGATAATCCACCACAAGAAAATGTCCCTGTCACTTTTGCCCTACTCTTAAACCTTGTTAGCGCTAGTAATGCGCAGGATAAAGAAACCTTGTGGGGTTTTATCAGCAGCTATTCAGAAGGGGCAACACCAGAGAAATATCCACTACTTGATAGCCTCGCTGGCTATGCGCTGGTTTATTACGAAAATTTTGTCAAACCAAATAAAAATTATCGCGCACCGACAGAAGCAGAAGTTATCTCACTGCTTAGCCTCAAAGAAAAAATTGAGAAGATGCCGGAAGATGCAGAAGCAAGTGAGCTTCAAACAATCGTTTTCTCGGTCGGTAAAGAACAAAACTATGAAAACCTACGTGAATGGTTTAGCGCTCTTTATGAAATATTACTGGGTCAAAAAGAAGGTCCACGCATGGGATCTTTCATTGCTCTGTACGGTAGACATAAATTTATAGAATTAATTAATCAAGCAATTGAAAAGGCTTAAGCTCATAATATTAATGTAATTTTGAGGTTAATTCACCAAATAATAGAAATAAATTGTTAAAATTCATAAAAATATTGCTTTCCATTAATGCTGCATTAATTTCTCTTCTGTAGATTACCCAACGTTAATAGATATTCGTAGTGAGTTATTACTAGGATTTCTACACCTAATATAATAAAGAAAGATTCTGGGGAATCAGATGTATAAGATGAATTATAAAAATTTTTGGAAAAGGGCTTTTGACTTTATAGCGGCATTGTTAATTCTTGCCGCCCTCATGCCATTTCTAATTTTCTTTATAATCCTTATAAGATTCAAAATGGGAAGCCCTATTTTCTTCAAACAAGACCGTTTAGGATATAACGGCGAAACTTTCAGCATCTGGAAATTTCGCAGTATGACTAACTGTGTTGATAAAAATGGTGAGCTACGTGCTGACGAATTCCGCCTGACGCGCTTTGGAAAATTTCTTCGCGATTGGAGCATTGATGAATTGCCACAATTGATTAATGTGGTTCGTGGTGATATGAGCCTCATTGGTCCTCGGCCATTTATTGCTGAATATGCCTCAAGATATACTGCAGAACAAATGCGGCGCCATGAAGTTCGCCCCGGCATAAGCGGCTGGGCCCAAATTACCGGGCGTAATGCCATCAACTGGAACCAAAAGTTTATCCTCGATGTTTGGTATGTAGATCATTGCAGCATTTTGCTCGACCTTAAAATCCTCTTTTCGACAATCCCTCTTGTATTATTAAGAGCAGGTATTACAGCAGAAGACCACGCAACAATGCCTAAATGGACCGGGGATGAAGTTAGAGAAAGTCGCTCACCATCAGAATAACATCACGTTATATATGAAGTCAGCACTCTTCCTTTTAATCAGAAATATTCTTACCGCGTAATTTTTTTATACTCCCTTTTCTCTTTTTTCCGTCCAGCCTACGTGTTTTAGAGGCAAGTGATGGTCTGGTTTTTTTGCGTCTTTTGGGAATGATAGCGGCTTTTTTAAGTAACTCAACCAACCGCTCAAATGCTTCTTCACGATTTCTCGTTTGGGAACGGGTGCTATTCGCCGTTAATATAATTACACCATCCAATGTCATGCGTTTGCCAGATAGTTTTTTCAATCTTTCAAACATTGCCCAGCTAATCGCCACGCACCGCTTCGCATCAAACCTCATTTGAACGGCACTTTCCACCTTGTTGACATGCTGGCCACCCGGACCGGGGGAACGGATGAATTTCACCTGAATTTCATCTTCATCTATGCTTATATTTTCTGATATTTTTATCATTTACCTATATCCGCTCACATCACAAATTTTTTATTCGTATAAGCGCCTTTTAATGATTATGATGCGTCAATTATTATTATTGGAGCTAAGAATGACATTTAAAATTTCATCTATTTTAATTTTATTGGTTCTTTGGGTTTCCTCTGCTTCAGCAGATGATACGCCAATGATCCATTATGATCAATATACTCTGGCTAATGGCCTCCGGGTAGTTGTTCATAATGATCCAAAAGCCCCAATAGTTGCTGTAAATGTTTGGTATCATGTGGGCTCAAAGGACGAACCCCAGGGAAAAAGTGGCTTTGCTCACTTGTTTGAACATCTTATGTTTAACGGCAGCGAAAATTATGATGATGATTTTTTTAAACCACTTCAGGAAATCGGCGCTAGCCGCATCAATGGCACCACATCACGTGACCGAACAAATTATTATCAAACCGTTCCCGTTGGCGGACTTGACCGAATATTATGGTTAGAATCCGACCGTATGGGCCACTTGCTTGGCGCCATCACTCAAGACAAACTTGATGAGCAAAGAGACGTCGTTAAAAATGAAAAACGCGAAGGCGATAACAGACCGGGCGGAAAATTATATTACCGCCTTTATGAGGGCGTATACCCCAAAGATCACCCCTACCACCATTCAACAATAGGATCGATGGATGACCTTGATAATTCTTCATTAGAGGACGTCAAAGCATGGTTTAAAGAATATTACGGCCCCAATAACGCTGTTGTTGTCCTCAGTGGCGACATTGATCTGGAGACCTCAAGAATACTCATGAGAAAATATTCTGGCGACATTCCAGCAGGCGGGCCATTAAGCCATATGACATCTTGGGTACCCGTTCATGAAACCAATCGCTATGAAGTCATGGAAGACCATGTTTCACAGCCCTACCTGACATGGTCATGGGCCGTACCGGGAAGGTCGACAAAGGAATATGCCGAGCTTGAAATTGCTTCCAGCATATTTGGCGGCGGCCGTAATTCAAGGTTATATAAAAATTTGGTTCACGAGCAACAAATCCTTAATAGTGCCTCAGCAACGCTAATCCCCGGCGAACTTTCTAGTATTTTTATGATCACAGCCGAACCTAAATTCGGTGAAAACAACGAAGAAATAGGCCATATCATCGAAGATATGCTTACTAAATTTTTGGCAAAAGGCCCAACATCAAAAGAACTAACCCGCGTAAAAACATCCATAGAAAATCGCATGATACGCGGCATGGAAAGTATTTCCAGCAAAGGTTCGGTACTCGCCAGCGGTGCCATATATGCAAATGACCCAGGGTTTGTGGATAAGAAGCTAGCATGGCAAACCGCTTCATCAAAAAAGAATATCAAAAATGTTGCTCAAAAATGGCTCACCAAAGGATTTTTCAAACTTGACCTAATTCCATACGGAAGATTTAAAACGGCCGAAAGCACAGTTGACCGCAGTAAAATTCCTGACTTTACATCAGAAGCAAGCATCAAATTACCCCCTCTACAGTTTGCAACACTTGATAACGGTATCGAAGTTGTCCTCGCCGAACGCCATACTGCGCCAACGGTTAATCTGGCTATGCGCTTTGACGCTGGCCGCGTTACTGATCATTCGGTAAAATTTGGCACAGCTTCTTTTACGTTTGGTAATATGAACGAGGGAACAAAATCACTGCCATCACTCAAATTTGCCGACCGAAAAACTATGCTCGGCGCACGCATTGGGTTTTCAAATGGCCTTGATAGCTCAAACATCACTTTATCCGCTCTTAAAAAGAACTTATCAGCATCCATTGACCTCTGGGCAGATGTTGTAAGAAACCCAGCTTTTAACCCCACAGATATCGAACGCGACCGCGCACTGACCTTGGCCCAGCTCGAAGAAGCTAAAATGGACCCCGGTAGCATTGCGGGAAGCCTTCTAACCAAGGTTCTTTACGGGCCAGACCACGTCTATAGCGGACGCACCATTGCAGAACGAGAAGCGATGGTCATGAATATAAACCGTCAGGACCTTATAAATTTTCATGAAATGTGGATTAGGCCAGATAACGCCAAAATATACGTCGTGGGTGATACAACACTCAAAGAAGTTACTGCAGCATTAAACGACACCTTTGGCAGCTGGAAAAACCCTGACAGACCAAAAGGAAATAAATATAGTACAGACGCAAAATATGCGCAAGAAACCAGAATAATTCTAGTGGACCGTCCTGACGCTGTACAATCGATCATTATCGCCGCCCATCTGGTATCCTCCTCAACGGACGGAAATGCCTTTAATGTCAACGCTATGAACGATATATTAGGCGGCGAATTTACGTCACGTATTAATATGAACCTGCGTGAAGATAAAGGATGGTCATATGGTGCGGGCAGTTCAATCAGCCAGGCAATCCGCCAAAGATCGTTTAGGGTTAGCACATCCGTGCAAACTGATAAAACCGCCGCATCGATGCAAGAAATACTAAAGGAAATAAAACAATATCAATCCAGTCGTCCGCCCAGCGAAGAAGAACTTTCTTTGATGGTAAAAGGCAATACACTACCATTACCGGGCAGGTTTGCCACAAACAGAAGCCTCATCAGCTATATTATGAGAAACGAACATTATAGCCGCCCTTATAATTATGCAGAAACACTGTATGATAAATATGCCTCACTAACTCCAGAGAACTTACAGCAAACCGCGAAAGAAAACTTAAGACCCGATGCTATGACATGGATAGTAGTTGGCGACTTAGATCAGGTTGAACAAAATATTCGTGACTTAGACCTCGGCGGTATAGAAATTTGGGATGCCAACGGCACCAAGATCAGGTGATAAAAGGACTACATATGAATGTAACATTGTTTAAAAGTATTTTCTTCTCTCTGGTAATGTCTACGACGACTGTCCTGGCGCAAGGATCAATTCAAATTGATAAAGAAATGCAACAAGCAATAGAGAAAATCGCCGAAAATTCTGTACCCGGCATTTCCGTAGCCATCGTAAAGGGCAATAATATAATTTGGTCGGGGGCGGCGGGTTATTCAAATATTGAAGAAAATCGGATCATTTCACAATCTCACCTTTTCGGTATTGGCGACATAACAAACCAATATGTTGGGGCCGTTATCATCCAATTAGCAGAAGAGGGTATCGTTGATCTAAACGCAACACCGCAGGATATTCTTGGCGGTGTTGTTTCAAATATTGAAAATGCGGATACAGCAAACCTTTACCAACTACTTAATCATACAAGCGGTATTTATTCATGGTCTGATGATGCGGATTGGGCCAGAAGAGGTCGCGGCGTTCAAATGAACCCTAAATATTTATGGCGTAGAGATGAACCGTTAAAATACACCACGCGCAACCTTCACTCGGCAACAAACCCACCGGGTGAAGTTTATGCCTTTTCTAAAACTAACTATACAATTCTCGGCTTAATAATTGAAAAATTAACAGGCGGACCATTAGAAACCGAAATAAGAAACCGGATATTTACACCGTTAAATTTGAGAAACACATATTATGATAGCTATGAAGTGGTTCCAAACGGCAGCTTGGTTGGAAATTACCACCTCGCGACGGACCTTTTTATTTCTAAAGTCGGTATAAATGCAAAATTCGCCTTTGGCGCGGACCAACTCATTAACACATCAGGTGCCAGCCTATCCGTTGAGGGTTTGGCAGGGGGCATTGTTACCTCTGCGCGAGAGCTAGCTCTTTTTGCAGCATCCCTTTGGAACGGGAAAATATTAACCCCAGAGAAATTTAAATATATTAAACCCGAAAGTATAAATGGGCATTCTGGGATTCACAGCGAAATATTAGGCTTCACAGCCGATATAAGACAGATTGAAGCAAGTGACCTGATTATCGTTTCGATGGTCAATCTTGGTGTTGTAAATACAGGCAATAGTGAAAGAAAAACATTCTTAGATAATTACCTTGATAAAATTCTTATCCCGATTGCAAAAAAATATGCGCAAGTAAAATAAAATATGATAAGTACGTCCTTAACATAATTACTATATTATTACCCTAGGACCCCCGCATGACCGCAAGCAGCAAAATTACCATCACAAGGCCAGATGACTGGCACCTTCATGTTCGCGATGGCAATTATTTAAGTTCCGTTCTTGGTGATACGGCAAAAAGATTTGCCCGTGCGGTGATTATGCCTAATCTTTCTGATCCAATAACAAGCACTGATCTGGCAAGCGAATATCGTGACCGTATAATTAATGCCCTGCCTGCAGAATATAAGCTCAGCTTTGATCCTCTTATGACCCTCTACCTTACCAATAGAACCAAAGCATCAGAAATTAAAAAAGCCCGTGAAAGTGGCTTTGTCCATGCCGTAAAATGGTATCCGGCTGGTGCAACCACAAATTCCGATAAAGGCGTCAGTGATATCGTCGCCTGTTATGACGTGCTTGAAACCATGGCAGAAGAAGACATGCCACTACTAGTACACGGCGAAGTCACAGACCCAACAGTTGATGTATTTGATAGGGAAAAAGTGTTTATTGAACAGTTTCTCGAAGCTATTATCAAAAACTTTCCCACCCTGAAGATCGTTTTTGAACATATCACAACCGAACAAGCCGTATCATTGGTTGAGAGTGCATCGGATAATGTCGCGGCAACCATCACCGCCCATCATATGCTGCTTAACCGCAACGCGCTTTTTAAAGGCGGCATTCGCCCCCACCATTATTGCTTGCCAGTTCTTAAGCGCGAAAGTCACAGAAAAGCCCTGGTAAAAGCAGCAACAAGCGGCAATAAAAAGTTTTTCCTCGGCACAGATAGCGCCCCGCACACCAGAGCATCAAAAGAAAATGCCTGTGGTTGCGCCGGTATATATACATCACACGGCGGTATAGAATTTTACGCCGAGATTTTTGATAAAGCAGACGCCCTTGATAAACTTGAAGCTTTCGCAAGCTTTCATGGCCCTGATTTTTACGGCTTACCGCGCAACAAGGATAAAATTACTCTTGCGAGAAAGAAAACTGAAATCGCGGATACAATTACCTTTGGCGACGAAACCTGTGTGCCTTTACGCGCAGGCGGCCATTTAAACTGGTCTATTGATTAAAAAATATATCCACAACTTCATGAACTTTTACGTGAGTACTAAACTCACCACCCTCATCCCGGTTGGTCAGTATTACTGCGGTAAAATTCTTTGATGGAATGCGGTATAATATATTGCGAAAGCCAATTGAACTTCCCGTGTGATAAATTATATCCATGCCCTTATAATTTTCAAGACGCCAGCCATAACCATAACTCATCACTTTGCCGTCATTGGTTTTATGATCAGTAAAAGCCATTTCAAGATATTCAGCACCAAGGATCTGATCAGTATAAAGCGACTGATCCCACTTATAAAGATCTTCAAGGTTTGAATATATACCACCGTCACCAAGAACAGCACTAAAGAGACTTTGATCCGTACGCTTAACTCCGGTTTCTTCGATCGTATGCCCGTACGCCCTGTTAGATACCTGATTAATACCTTTTTCATGGGCTAAAGTATTATTCATTTCCAAAGGATCAAAAATATTCTCTTTTAAATAATCGCGAAATGCCATTCCCGTGATTTTTTCTAAAATTTGTGTAAGTAGTGCATAGGCCGTATTGCTATATTGATGTTTTTCTCCAACAGCAAAATAGCTCTCGTTAATGCCCATCATCATTTCAAGCACATCTTTATCATTGACCTGCCGGGTTTGCTCTTTTGGCACCATGCCTTCATAATCAAACAAACCTGATGTGTGTTGCAATAAATGCTCGATGGTTATTTCATTGCCATACTCGGGAAAGCCCGGAAAAATATCAACCAGTGACGTATCAAGATACAGCTCCCCGCGTTCAATAAGCTGAAGAATGCTCATGGCGGTAAATTGTTTTGTCACTGAAGCAAGGCGAAAATTGGTTTTGGATGTTACCGCAATATTTTGTTCAAAATCAGCAATGCCATACCCTTTTTGCAATATCGCCACACCATCCTGAATAATCATCACTGCCGCACCGGGCATTTCAAGGGAATCATAAGCAGAAAAAAGCTGGTCGACCTCCACCAGTTTTTGTTCAGTTGTTTTTTCCGAACTACATGACGATAATAATCCCATCATGGCAACCGCAATTATTTTTTTCATATCTCTTCCCCTTATAATGTTAGATATCCGCTATAGCAAAACTCTGCCGGTCCCGACATAGTTGGTGATAACGCGTCAGTATAAGTTATTTTAAGCGTTCCACCCGGCATTTCTACATACGCATGATCTGAATGAATAAACCCGCGCGCCCGCGCCGCCGC